>CAZHRM010000009.1:0-18184 GCA_964534855.1 Candidatus Woesearchaeota archaeon | reverse complement strand
GGGGCTGCCCGGATTTGAACCGGGGTCGTCAGGTCCCAAACCTGAAAGGCTACCAAGCTACCCCACATCCCCTTATTCAAAAAAGAGATATAAGGAATTTATAAAACTATTTCTTCTCTTCTTCAGGTTTTTTCTCTTCTGATTTCTCTTCTTTCTTTTCAACTTCAGCTTCTCTTGCTTTTTCTTCTTGTTCAATTAACTTTTCTTGCTCAGCTTTTATATTTGAAAAATAATTATCCAACTCCACTCTTTTCTCTTCAGAAGTTTCTGTTTTTTCTTCTTGTATTTCTTTATCATACTTTCCCTCATCTATCTCTTGCTCAATTTCAAAAGAGGGCTTGCTTTCAATTAAAACTCCTAAACTTACACAACTTCCCACAACAGTCTTAACAGCTGCCTTCAAGTCTCTACAAAGCAAATTTGGAAATTTTGTTTTTGCTATGGATATAATCTGTTCTATAGAAGCATTCGCTGTTTGCACTTTTTTTTGCATTCCTGAACCTTTTTCAATTCCCAATTCTTTCTTAAGTAACTCTGAAACAGGGGGAGAAAATACATTAACATCAAATTCTTTTGTAGAAGCATCAATATCCAAGGAAACAGGAACTTTCATTCCATTGAAATCTTTTGTTGCTTCATTTACTTTCTGAATAACTTGATTAATACTAATGTTTAATGGCCCTAGTTTTTGGCTTAAGGCTGGTCCTGGTTTCATGCCTCCTCCTTCGACTAAAAGTTTAATCTGCATCTTCTTCCTCACGTCTTATAACTTTTATATTATCTAATTTAATTGTAACTGGTAATGGAACTACTGCTCCAAGCAAACTCACTACAACCTCTTCCTTTTGTTTGTCAATTCTTAAAACTTTTGCTTTTTCTTTCTTAAATGGCTCTGCAATTATTTCAACAATGTCTCCATCCTTTATTGAAACAGAAGTTGCTGAAGGCTCAACCATATTTTTGATTTCCTTGTAAGTAATTGTTTTTCCAATGATTCCTTTTACATAAGGCAGATTAAACACAGCACCTTCTGCAGATTCTCTGTCTTCAGCTTCTAAAAGAATATACCCTCTTAATCCATGGGGACGAGAGACTGAAAACACATTCAAACCCTTTTTCTCAATTCTGTCGGCAATCATGTCAACTGCCCTTTCTTCTTTGTTTGTTGTAACTTTTATTATAAATATCATTTTGCTCCAAATTCGCGACCTCGCACGTGTTATGAATAAAACGATACTCACTACCACGAAATCGCTCACTATCCCCTAACTTTGTAAATATTAAAGAATAATAATATTACTTGATAATCTGGGTTTATAAAGTTTTTTCTTGGGGATTTTAATAGATAATAGAATATATAAAAGTTTAAAAAGTCCTATCCTAAAATAGGATTATGGCAGTTCAATCTCTAGAGAATGAAATAAATACTAAAGATTCAAAAAAAAGTTTTAATATTTCTGATTTTGTTATGGGTTCTATTTATGGATTTGTTGAAACAAGTTTTTTTTATATAAGTAGTTTTAGAAAAATTTTTAATGAAAAAGATAATTGGAATAATCTTCCTCCTATAAAAAAAGGTTATAAATATGGTTCATTTACACCTAATGTACCTGCTGGACCTATAAGTCTTGGAGTATGGGATTGGTTTCTAATTTATAAACCATTAATTATGCTTTGTGGAGATAAAGCAGGAAGAGATTTGCTAAAATTACAAATAGCTACTAATGCAGCAAGTTTAGCCTATGAAATTGGACGAGGAGCATATAGGAAATACAATAAAAACCGTAAGATAGATAATCTAAATCCAAAAGAATCTATCTAAAAATCCTTTTTATAAATTCTTAACCAACAAAAAATTTCATAATTATTGAAATTAAAAATCCAAAAACACCTAATGCCAAAATTCCAATAGCAGAAACTTTTGTTATTGTTTCAAATTCTTTTCTTGTGGGTTTTTTTAATACATGCCATACTCTTTTAGATTTAAGAAAAAATGATTTTGCAGGGGTTAAGATTCTTTTTACCATAATCTGATTAGAAATATAGAGTTTATAAAAATTGCGCGAGCTTGCTCGTGATTGCAAAATTAGAATTAACTAATAAGATAAATCAAGATAATTTGTAATCTCTTCTGGAGCACCATTAAAATGCCATGAAATTGCAGGTTTTCCTCCTGCAAGGATAATTTCTAATTTATTACGAATCTGGGTATAATAATCTAATTCCCCTCTTTCATCTTCAAGAGATTGTACTTCGCAAACAATAGTAGGGTCTAAATATTGTTTTATACTCTTAACAAAAAAGTTTGGTTTTCCTTCTAATATTCTCTCTACATTTTCTTGTGCTTTTTTATAATCTTTTAAAATCTTTTTTCTTATTTCTTCGTCCATCTTATTCAAAAAATTCGATTCCTAATTCCTCTTCGATTTCTTTGTGTTTTATACTTTCGAGGGTTTCGTCTCTTCCCAAAATTTGGGAACTCTTTACTCCTGTTACTATAAGTAAAACTCGAATTGATTTTTCCATGTCATCTGAAATTTGAGCACCCCAAATTAATTTTGCATTAGGGCTTAACCTGTCACCAACTGTTTCTATAATTGCCTTGCACTCATCTAAACTCATGTCTGCCCCCCCCACAATATTTACTAAAGCGCCTGCTGCATTTGAAATATCAACATCCAAGAGAGGATTTTGAATTGCTTTTTCCACAGCTTCAATTGCTCTTTGCTGGCTATCTGATTCTCCCATTCCTATCAATGAAACACCTCCATCAACCATTACTGATTTTATGTCTGCAAAATCCAAATTTACCAAACCCGACGTAGTCACGAGCTCTGTTGTTCCTTTAACAGCATTTGTCAGAATTTCATCAGCAATTTTAAATGCGGTGTGCAATGGCAATTCTGGGGCCAACTCCAAAAGTTTATCATTTGGTATAACAATTAGAGTATCAACAACTGATTCTAATCTTTCTAATCCATCCATTGCATTCTCTATTCTTTTTCTTCCCTCAATTGTAAAGGGCAATGTCACAACACCAATAGTTAAAGCACCTTGTTTTTTTGCTAAGCTCGCAACTACAGGAGCAGCACCTGTACCAGTTCCACCACCTAAACCACAAGTAATAAAAATCATATCGCTTCCTGCAATCTTTTTTCTTATTTCTGATTCAGATTCTTTTGCTGCTTCTTGTCCTATCTTTGGATTGCTTCCTGCTCCTAATCCCTGAGTTAACTCCCTGCCAATAAGAATTTTTTGATCTGCGTTGGCATATAACAAATCTTGAGCATCTGTATTTATTGCTATGAGCTCTCCACCTTTAATTCCTATTTCTCTCATTCTGCTTAAAGAATTACCTCCCCCTCCCCCAACACCAATCACCTTAATTTTTGTTGATTGTTTTTTCAAAAGTTCTGCGAGCTCCTGGTCAATTTCCCTTATTTCAGGAGACAATTCAGAAGGAACAAAATTTTCACCCTGATTATAGATATCTTCCATGTATAATAATGCTAAGAAGTATTTATAAGAATTATTGTGGTGATTTAGATGTTTTTATTAAAACCTAGAATTAAATAATGAACGAAAGAAATTAAAATTGCATAACAATCTTTAAATATCTTATATAACTTTATCTTTTATGGCAAAATTTTTAGATACTGAAGGAATCTCTCATCATATAAATCAAATTATTAAGAATGCTGAAGATAAATTAATACTAATAAGTCCTTATTTAAAAATTAAAGATAGATACAAGGAATTAATTAAATACAAAGATAAATTGAAGAAAGATATAAGAATTATTTATGGGAAACAAGAACTTCAACCAGAAGAAATTAATTGGCTTGAACCATTAGAATATGTCAGAACAATTTTTTGTAAAAATTTACATGCCAAATGTTACATGAATGAAAATGAAGCCCTGATTACTTCTATGAATCTTTATGAGTTTTCACAAATTAATAATATTGAAATGGGAATTCTTATTTCAAAAGAAGAAGATTCAGAATTGTTTAAAAATATTAATGAAGAAGTTCAAAGATTAATTAACTCGGGCGAAGAGATGAGAGGTTCTATTGGGATAATCCCTAAAGAAACCACAAAACCTTATAAGAAAAAGTTTTCTAAAGGGAAAAAAGGTTTTTGTATTCGGTGTGGAAAAGAAATAAAACTAAATCCAAAAGTTCCTTATTGTAAAGATTGTTATAAAAAATGGGAAGAATATAAAGATGAAGGATATGAAGAAAAGAAAGGGGTTTGCCATATTTGTGGGAAGTCTAATAAATCTTCATTAAAAAAACCAGTCTGTTTAAATTGTTATAGAAAATATAAAGATACTTTAACTTTTCCGTTAGAAGTTTGATTTTTTACCTTTATATAGAACTTTATTTTACCCTTGCTTAAAAAACACTAAACAAAATTTGCTCGCTTCGCTAGAGATAAAAAACTATTAACAAAAAAACAGTGAGACTATAATTCTGTTATAAGACTTTTTATTAATAAAACACATTAATCTGCGAGTGGAACGAGTAGGAAATTTTTTTGAACAAACACTAACTTAAAACCAACTTAATTACTTTTTCTTCTCTCCAACTTCAGCCTTTAACTCTTCCTTAACCTCTTTGATTTCCAAATCCAACCCAAAAATATCTTTAAATTTATCTTTAAACATTTCAACAAATTTAGCTATTGATTTCTCTACTTCTATTATAAGGTTCTTATTCTTAATTTCAAAATTAAAATTTTTCTTAAATAAAAAATCATTGAAGGATTTTATTTTTTCATTTGTATCTTCTATTTTTCGCAAAACATTTATATTATATACGACTTCTTTTCCTGCTATTGGATTATTAAAATCAACCATTATTCTTCCTCCTGAAACTGAGAGTATTTTTGCAATTCTGCCGTCAAAATTGAACATCGCTCCTGGAACAGGATTTATTTTTTGTTCTCTAAAAACTTTCATAGGAATTATTTGAACAAGTTTGGAGTTTCTATTTCCAAAAGCATCTTCTGGTTTAAGTTCAACCGCATATTTTCCAACTTCTTTTCCTATTAAAAAATCGTCTATTCCCTTGAGGAACATTCCTTCACCCAGACAAAAAACAAAGGGTTTTGCTTCAAGCTTGGAATTCATTTTTTCCAAATCTTTTTTAATATTCGAATCAAAAATTTCTCCGCCTTTAACTTTTCCTGTGAATTTTATCTCAATAAAATCTTTTTTTTGTAGTGGCATTATATTTCGTGATTAAAAATCTTTATAAATGTAATTCTTTTAAATGAATCATGGTTTTAAAAATAATTAATGCTACAGAAGCAAAAGTCGGAACAAATATTTTAGTTGATAATAATCCGTGTACTGTTAAAAAGATTGACATAAGCAAAACAGGGAAACACGGACATAGTAAAGTCAGAATAGAGGCTACAGGAGTAATTGATGGACAAAAAAAAGTTTTTGTCGTTCCAGGACATGATAAACTCGAAGTTCCCCTAATTAATAAAAGGAAGGGACAAGTGCTTTCAATTACAGAAAAAGTTAGTGTCATGGATTTAGAAAATTTTGAAACTATAGAAATTGCTTGTCCAGAAGAAATAAAATCACAACTTGAAGAAAATTCCAATGTAGAATATTGGGATGTCGAAGGAGAGAAAATAATTAAGAGAAAATTGTAAAATAATGAAAATAAAAAAATTAGAGGAAGAAAAAAACTTTAAATAAAATGGCAAAAATACCAGAAGCACAAAATAGATTATTCAAAAATGTTTTTGTTTGTAAGAATTGTCAAAGCAAAATTAGAGCAGACCCTCAAAAAATTCTAAAAGGCAAAGTAAAATGTAGAAAATGCAGCAAAAAAGCGTTTCGGCCTTTGAAAAAAAGCAGGTAATTAAATGAGAATCAAATATTTTCAATCAATTAAACACTTATGTAACACCATATCTGGCAAAGTGTTTAATTAAAATGAACTTTATTATTTATGATATTGCACTACTAGTCTTATTTGGAATATTCTTTTCTATTCTCCTATACAAAAAAAGAAAAAATCTGAAACAAGAAGGACCCTTATTATTATACAGAACTAGTTGGGGAATAAAATTAATTGAAAAAATTGGGAAAAAATACCAAAGAACATTAAGAGTGTTGAGTTATGTTTCTGTTGGATTAGGATATATACTAATGACAAGTATTCTTTTTTTAATAATACAAACTGTTTATATATATCTTACTTCTCCAATTGCAAGAATTATTAGAGTTCCTCCGCTAATGCCTTTAATACCTTATTTTCCGAGGCTGTTTGGATTGGATAGTATATTTCCTCCATTTTATTTCATATATTTTGTTATTGCAATAGCAATTGTTGCTACAATTCACGAATTTTCCCATGGAATTTTTGCAAGAAGATATAATATAGGGATAAAGAGCACAGGTTTTGCTTTTTTCAAATATTTCCCCGCTTTTTTTGGAGCTTTTGTAGAGCAAGATGAGAAACAGATGAAAAAAAAGAGAAAATTCGAACAAATGAGCATCTTGTCCGCAGGAGTCTTCGCAAATATCGTAACCACTATAATATTTTTTATCATACTTGTTGCTTTTTTTTCCTATGCATTTATTCCTTCAGGAGTTATTTTTGATGATTATTCTTATTCAATTATAGAAATTACGAGTATTACCTTAATAAATAATATATCATTAAACAATCCTTCCTATGATGAAATTTCAAGTTTGGTCATTAACAGAAGTTTTAATGAAATTAAAGCAAGAGAAAAAAACTATGTAGGAATTAAAGGTTTTTCAGAGGACCTGACCAAAGTCGCTTTATACGACGACGCTCCTGCTATAAATGCAAAATTAAGTGGTGCAATAGTTGAGATTAATGGAATAAAAACAGATGGGTTGGAAAAATTAGGAGAAGAATTATTAAAATATTCTCCTGGAGAAAAAATAGTTCTTGGAATAAATGATGGAGAAGGTATGTATAATCAGGATATTATTTTAGGAAAAAATCCCAAAGATGAAAATTCACCTTGGTTAGGAATTGGTTTCATAAGTCAAGAGAGATCTGGAATAATTGGAAAGAGTTATGAAATATTGTCCTCGTTTAAGAAACCACACATATATTATGAGTCAAAATTTGATGGAATAAGTTTGTTTGTTTATAATTTAATATGGTGGATAGTATTAATTAATTTATTAGTTGCGTTGTTCAATATGCTTCCTATGGGATTTCTCGACGGAGGGATGTTCTTTTATCTAACAATAGAAAAAGTAACAAAATCTAAGAAGATAGCAGGAAGAATCTTCTCTTTGATGACTCGCTTTATCTTGTTCCTGGGAATATTACTGATGATTAAATGGATTTACAGTTTCTTTTTTTAATTTTTTATAATATTTAGGAAGTTAGAAAAAACTCAAAAGAAAATTTATTTTAGAAAAGTATTTAAAAGATAGTGCTTTATAAAATTCAATTAAAAGAGGAGTAAAAAATGGCAAAGAAGAAAAAAGCAAAGGTTAAAAAGAAAAAGAAGAAATAGTGTCATTAAAGCTTTTTATTTTGTAATTTTTATTTTTCAAAAAGTTTAAATTCTAATAATTCTCTGGATTCAATGATTCCAGAAGAAATAAAGAAAGTTTTAAAGAAACAACATTACGAAATTGTAGGAAAACATTCTGCTGTCCAAATTTGTAGATGGACAAAAAAATCTCTCAGAAATGGGGGTGTTTGTTATAAGGAAAAGTTTTATGGAATTAAGTCACATTTGTGTTGTCAAATGACTCCATCAGTAATGTGGTGTCCAAACAAATGCGTGCATTGTTGGAGAGCAATTGAATTAACTTTGGGAAGTGAATTGAATGGAGAAATTGAATCTCCAAAAGAAATTATAGATGGATGTATTAAAGCTCAAAGAAAATTGCTTATTGGTTTTAAAAATTCTAAAAAAATTGATATGAAAAAGTTTGAGGAGGCTCAAGAACCGACGCAATTTGCGATTTCATTATCAGGAGAGCCAACAGTTTATAAAAGGATTGGAGATTTAATTGAAGAACTTCGTCGGAGGGGGAAAACAAGTTTTCTTGTCAGCAACGGACTTTATCCTGAAAAAATTATGGAACTAAAGGAAAAAAAGCATTTGCCAACACAACTTTATATCTCAGTCAATACTCCAAACAAGGAGCTTTATGAAAAATTTCATAGAAGTTCTAAAAAAGATGCTTGGGAAAGATTAAACAAAAGTTTGGAACTTCTGCCAAATATAGAATGCAGAACTGTTTTTAGAATGAATCTTGTTAAAGATTTAAACATGATTGAACCAGAAAATTATGCGAAACTTATAGAAAAAGCAAATCCAATGTTTGTTGAAATAAAGGGTTTTATGTCTGTTGGATTTGCAAGGCAAAGATTAGGTTATGAAAGAATGCCTACACATAAAGAAATCATTGAATTTGCAGAAAAAATTTTAAAATTTCTTCCAGAATATAAATTTCTCGACGATAAAAAAGAAAGTTGTGTTGTGTTGTTAGGAAAAAATAAGGAAGATATGAAGATTAAGGAGATTTAATTTAATATAAAATCTTACAAGTGTCTTGTTTTTAAAACTAAGTAGTCACCCCAAGAGCATGATAATATTCACCATATCTAAAGGTATAACTTCCAGGCTCTCTCCACAGTTTAATAAAACCACTTCCAAAGTCTATGCTCCCATCTCCTCTTCGAAAACTTTTAGATTCCTCTATTTTTCTAAGAATCTCTTTTGCCTCAAGGGAATTATTAGCTATTTTCTTAAGTATTAATCTGTTTTCAATTTCTTTATCAGTTCTTATAGTATCATATCTAAAGAAAAGAGCATTTACTAAATCAAATTTACTAAAGAATGCTCTAAAATTTCCTTCAATTGCTTTTTGAAGTCTTTTTGCACCTCTGTGAGCAACATAACTAGGATGACTCCTTCTTATTCCTTTTTCACCAATTTTAATTAACAAATCATATCCTTGTTTAGTTGTTTCGCTATCTGTTCCTTTATACACAAAATCTCTGTTTAATCTTTTATTCATAAAAAAGTTTTAGAAATCCCTCTTTTTAAACATTACGCTAATACAAAAAATTTACAAATCCACAACACCATCTTTTGTTAGAGCAGCAAACCTAACTCCAACAGGGATGTTTAATAATGCAGAAATTAAAGCCATATGCTCTTTGCCGTTGCCAGAAGCAATGCTCAATGCAACTTCTGTGCCCCCAAATTTTCCCTGAAGTTTTTTTAAGAACTCTTCTCTCAAATCTTTTAGTTTTTTGTCCAAGCCAATTTTAATGAACTCAAATTCTTTTTCAGCAGTAAATTTTTTTGCAAAATCACTTCCAACAAGAACAATTTTATCCCATTCTCCATGTTTTATTAATCCAGAAACCTGAGCCCAAGAGCCTTTTCCTGTTGAAAGTAGAGCGATTAATTCCATAGCAAAGAGAAAGGAAGATTATTTATAAGAATTATTGTGATAAAAGAGAGGAAACTTTTATAAACCTGCAATCTCTCAAAATTCCAACCGATTGAACCATATCGTTAGCACATAAATTCTATGGTGCTGGCGCATGAGATGGGAGGTAGCAAATGGAAATAAGAGAACAATTACAGAAAGCACTGATTGAACTAAGGAAAGAAAAGGAAAGAAAATTTGAACAGACTGTGGATTTAATTGTTAATCTGCAAAAGTTTGATATTAAAAAAAATGCAGTAAATTTGATAGTGTCTGTTCCTCATAAAATTAAAGAAAAGAAAATATGCGCGTTTCTGGAATCAAAGAATAAAAATATTGAAACAATAACAAAGGATGAATTCAAGAAATATTCTGAAAAAAAAGAGTTAAAAAAATTGGTTAAAAAATTTGATTTTTTTATATCTCAAGCAAGTTTAATGCCAAAAATTGCTACTTCTTTTGGAAAAGTTCTAGGACCCGCCGGAAAAATGCCTTCTCCACAATTAGGGATTATTCTCAATAGTGAAGATAAAACAATAAATGAGCTGAAAACAAAAATAAACAATAGTGTCAAGATAAAAACAAAAGAAGCAAGTATAAAATTAGCTATTGGAAAACAAAGCATGAAAGATGAAGAACTTATTGAAAATATTCTTAGTGTCTATAACGCCATCTTGAAAGCAATGACAAAAGATAAAGAAAACATAAAAAACATTGAGATAAAATTCAGCATGACAAAACCTCAAAAAATAATGATAAGATGAAAACCCAACGTGAAACTCCAATTCCTGAAGAAAAAATAAAATCAATCAGAGAACTCTCTGAATTAATAAAAAATAAAAGAACCGTCTTAATTGCGTCTATAAAAAATATTCCTGCTTCTCAATTTCAAGAAATTGGAAAGAAACTAAGAGGCAAAGCAATAATCAAAGTTCCCAAAAAAAATTTAATATTTAAAGCGATAGATTCTTCGGGAAATGAAGCAGTCAAAAAAATTAAAGAACAAATTGGAGAGAGTATGGCTATTTTATTTTCTGACTTAGATTGTTTTGAACTTGCTTTAGAACTAATTAAGAACAAAAGTCCTGCCAAGGCAAAGGCTGGACAATTGGCTCCTGAGGACATCAGAATCGATGCAGGGGCTACAGATTTAATTCTAGGGCCTGCAGTAAGCGAACTTGGAGCCTTAGGAATTGAAATTCAAATAGAAAAAGGAAAAATTCACATTAAAAAACCAAAAACAATTGTTGAAGAAGGGGGAAAAATTTCTAAAAGTGCAGCAGATGTTATGAACAAGTTAGACATAAAACCTTTTTCAATAGGGCTTGTTCCTTTATGCGCATTTGATACTAAAGAAGGGAAGTTATATTTGAACATTAACATTGATAAAGAAGGAACACTAGATAAACTCAAATCAGCCTATGGAAAGGCGCTTCCTTTTGCTGTTGAAATTGGCTATGTAAGCAAAGACACTATTGGTTTCTTATTACAAAAAGCAGAAATGCACAAGAAAGCTTTGGGAAAATTTGCTGGAGCTGGAAAGGAATCAAAAGAGGAAGAAAAAGAAGAAACTAAAAAAGAAAATAAATCTGTAGGAGAAGAAAAAGATGAGAAGTAAAGCATTGCTTTATTCAACAACTAAAGACAGGGCTCGTAATTTATCTATTCGAACTTGCTGTGATTTAAAGAGGACAAAAGAAAGATATGAAAAATATAAAGAAGTATGTTATATAATAGAAGAAATAATGAATGAAACATCTGACTCTGAATTAAAAAATAATGTTAAAAAAACTTTAGATTTATTCATTGAAAAAGTACATACAACTGCTGATGAAATATGCCAACTTAAAAATCAAAAGATTATATTAGATACTCACCTCAACAAAATTTGGAGGAAACTTAAATAATGGAAAATATATATGCGACACTTTTGTTGCACAAACTTGGAAAAGAAGTTAATGAAGAGAATATAAAAAATATCGTTACAGCCGCTGGTGTAGAATTTGATGAGTCAAAAATCAAATCTCTTGTTGCCAGCCTAAAGGGTGTAGATATAGAAAAAGAATTAGAAAGCGCTAGTTTGGTTGCTGCTCCTGCAAGTATAGAGGCACCAAAAGAAGAAAAGAAAGCTGAAGAACCAAAAGAAGAAAAGAAAGAAGATGCAGCAGAAGGACTTAGTGCACTCTTTGGATAAATTTATTATTTTATAAAATATCCAAAGAGACTCTTTTTCTAGTTTTAACTAGAATTACTATTTTTTACTTGTAATTGAAAAATAATTCTAATATATATAATACAATATATACTTTAGAAAATATATATTAATTGTATAATAAAAAACGCCCCCGCCCCGAATCGAACGGGGATGCCCCGAAGGGCTCCGGTCTCAAGCCGGATGCAATACCATTATGCGACGGAGGCTTTATGGTGTTGCTTGTGCAATACCATTATCCGAAGCTTCATACTTGAAGCGAGGAGACAGAGATCTTCAATCTCTGTATGCGACGGAGGCATAAATTAAGAATTATCCGAAGAGTTTTAAAGGTTACTATTTCCAAAAATCCTTTTCCACCAGGGCTTTTTTATAAATATTGGATTATTATATTCATCAATAATCTCATATTTTATTTTTGGTTTTTCCTTAAGAATTGGAGCTTTTTTAGCAAGTTCTTTGTGTGCTTCTTCAATCGCTTTTTCAACTGCTATCCTTGAATATCCCTGATTAATCAATGCTATTTTAAGAGAGTCAGAAGTATAACCTTTTTTTAAATTTTTTTTGAAATAATCTACAAGTCCTTTTTTATAGTTGGTTTCTTCCATAAATCAAAAAAGAAAAAAGAAGTTTAAAAAATTAGTTGTGATTAATTTATCTAAACTTTATCGGCTTCTCTTTTTTGTAAAATTTAATTGCCTGTTTAAGCCTCGAATTTGATTCTGAATAAATTGTCAAAATTTTCTCACCTTTTTTCAATTTGTCCCCAACATGAAAATAAAGGTAAACCCCAGAAAATTTGTCTACAGGACAACCAGAAATCCTTGCCAAAGAATTTATCTTTTTGTTATCTATTTCTAAAATTTTCCTTGATTTTTTAGAAAAAATATTTTTTTTGAATTTTGCTATTTTAATTTTCTTAAGATTTCCTCCCTGAACTTGAATGATTTGTTTAAATTTTTCAAAGGCTTCTCCTGAATCAAGAATCTCCTTAGCCATCTTAATCCCCCCACCTCTTTTTGCTTTACCAGTCATCTCCAAAATTTCTCCAGCCAAAAATAAAGATTTTTTTTCTAAATCTCTTGGTCCTTTTTCTCTTGGATTTAAAATCTTAATTACATCAAACAGCTCCAACGCAGGACCAATACCATTTCCAATGGGTTGGCTTCCGTCAGTTAAAACACACTTTAATTTTTTATTAAAATACCTTCCAAGTTGTTCAAACTTTTTCTTTAATTCTAATGCTTTTGTTTTGTTTAATTTTGCAGTTTTTCCATAAGGAATGTCTATAAGAATATACTCGCTTCCGCTAGCAAGTTTTTTTGACATTATCGATGCTAACAGTTGGGCTACAGGATCTATTTTTAATATTTTTTCAACCCTAATTATTTTGGAGTCTGCCGGAATCATGCCCAAAGCTCCGCCCCAAACCATACATGCATTTGTCTTTCTCAAAATTTTTTTTACTTCAGCTATTGAAAATTCTATTCTTGCTATTGTCTCTATAACATCTGCTGTTCCTGCTGCACTTGTTATTGCTTTTGAAGAAGATTTTGGAACTATCAACCCAGCAGCAGCGCAAATTGAAACTATTATAGGTGTTGTTCTATTGCCAGAAACTCCCCCAATAGAATGTTTATCAACTACAAATTTATTTTTTAGGACAATCCTATTTCCAAATTTTAATATCGCTTTGATTAAATAAATAGTTTCATTTAAACTCATTTTTTGTTCATACATTGCTGAAATAAAAAGTGCGATTTCTGGTTCAGACAAAGAATTATTCACAACATCCTTTATAATCTCATTTATTTCTTTTTCAGACAGGGATTTTTTGTCTAATTTTTTCTTTATGAAGATTAGGCTTTTTGGCTCTGAAGCAAGATTAACTTCCACTTTTTGTCTGGTTTTCAAATCCAGCCTTTCTTTAGTCTCAGATGAAACTGCAATTTCATCTTCTTTGACTAACCTTTTAATAGTATCAATACTTGTAGAAATTTCTTTTGGATTTTTTGAAAGTGTTTTGATAGAAACTCTGTCCTTGGCATGAATTCCAAGTTTGCTTGCTGTTTTCTCATTTAACATAGCAACCGGAAATCCAGCAGACCATTTCAAAAGCTTAATCTTTAGCTCCATTGTTTTTCACACTCTTTTAGTTTATAATTATTAGAAAAAATGATTTTTATATTTATCTACCTTTTTTTGGTTGTTGAATAAAAATTCCTGATGTGTCTTTACGCCTGTAAATTTCAAGTATTATAAGAAGATAAGCTAATATCAAAGGACCTAAAATTAATCCTAAAACACCAAATAAAAATAATCCTCCAATCATTCCTATAAGAATTAATGAAGAATTCATCTGCGTTCTTTTTGAAACAAAAATTGGTCTTAAAAAATTATCAAGATGTGAAGAAATTATTCCAAGTATCAAAATACCTATTGCTGCAAAAGTATTTCCTGCAATCAACAAATAAATTAGAACAGGTAACCATATAATCATTGTTCCAATAATAGGAAAAATTCCTGCAAGAGTAGCAAGTAATGTAAGAAATAGGGCATTAGGAACTCCAAAAATAAGAAATCCTATTCCAATAAGAAGGCCCTGAATAATACCTATAATAAACTGTCCATAAATAACAGAATATGTTATTCCTTTTGAAGATTCAAATAATTTCTCTTCAATATCTTTTGAAAAAGGCAAGAAACTCTTTATATAAGATATAAACTCATCTTTATCTCGAAGTACAAAGAAAAAAGTAAAAAATACTACTAAAGATTGTAAAAACAAAACAGGAAAATTAAGTATTAATTGTGAAAGGGAATTCATCAGAGAATTAGTGATCTTTGTTACAAAGGAATGAATAATAGAGCCAATTTCTGCTGAAAATTCCTCTGAAGCAAACAAAGAAGGAAAAATGCTCTTAATAGGTGTTACAAAATCCATTTGTTGAGAAGCTGAATAAATCTCAATAGATTGCCTTATAATTATTGGTGTTAAAAACCAAAGAGGTAAAACTATCAAAAGTATTAATAAAAGACAGACCAGTATTGCAGATATATTTTTGTATTTTGTAATTTTATAAATCCAATTATACAAGGGAGTAAAAATAAATGCCAAAATAAGTCCAACTATTATTGACAATAAAATTGGCTTTAATAAAAAGAAAGACAAAACTACAAGAACAATCAAAATGATTGTAGTCATAATTTTTCTGAAATAAATATCGTCCATTTTTATTACTTATCACAAGTAGTTGAAACTTATAAAGTTTTGTGATGTTTACTTGGAAAAGTTTATAAGTTCTATTAGGGAAATTATATTATGAATTTTATAAAAAAAATTTTTGGTGGTGACATTGATGAAAGTGTTCATTTACAATTCCAAAAATTTAGTAAAGGGGAATTTAGGAATAAAGCAATAATTGAAGCAAAGAATTCTAATGGAAAATATACAATAAAAACATCTGCAGAGTTTGCAAATGAAATGGTAAGAACCGTCGCTGAAAAACTTGGCGATGAAAAAGCAAATGTAAAAGGAGTTATTATTTCTACAACCGATTTAAAAGATAAACTAGATTTTCAAGATAAAAAACAATTTCAGGGTATTAAAAAATATATAATTAATAAAGAGATCTCTGGAAATGATATAATTGAATTAATTAACAAATTGCCCAAAGCATTCTTCGCCTTAAGCTTTGAGGCTGGAAATAATAAGTTGAAAATAAAGCCAAAATCTCCTAAATCTGGAAAGCCTGGAAAAAATGGTGAAAGTCCAAAGCCAGATTTTTGTAGTTTGAAAACAGATGATACAGAACTTGGAAGAAGTTTTATTTTTGAAAAACCGAATTTTAAGAAAGCAGAAATAGTCCATCATTTTATAATTAATGAATTAATTCTTCCCAAAGGTGAAACAGATTACTCTAAAGTTAGAGAGGTGGCTAAGAGAAAAGGTAAAATTATTAGGAACGCTGTAATTGATGAAGAAAAAATTGAAAGTGAGAAGGAATTTGAAGCCTAATTTTCTATACTAAATTCTTTATTTGGTTTCTCAAACATCAACCGGTTCAAGGCCTAAAGCATGACATTTGGATATTATACTCTGCTCTTTAAAACCCGTTCTTTGTATCATTTCTTCAAGATTTCCATTACATTCCTCATATAATTTTTCATATTGATTCAAACTTAATCCACGCCGTAATCCCCCACTATTTTGAAGTGTAAAACCTGCCTTTTTCCATTTCTTCTTGATAGTTCCTTCATTAATATAATACCCAAACTCTTCTTTAAATAATTCTCTAGTAATTCTTGGAGTTTTCTTACTTATTTCAAAAAGTTCCAAAAGACGCTGATTTTCTTCTTCTGTAAGAGCCATAAAATATAATCTTTTCAGAGTATAAAAAGATTATCAAGAGATATCCCGAAACTCTTAAAAACCCTCATTTTCTTTCTATTTTATTCCAGGGATTAAATAAAATGTTATCCGCAATATTGAGAAATGCCCAAAAGAAGATCACCAAGGAAAGGAAGTTTGCAGTTTTGGCCAAGAAAAAAGGCTGTTAGGTTTTTACCTAGAGTGAATTGGGATGCAATTAATTCTAAAAAAAATTTTAAGGGATTTATATGTTATAAAGCTGGAATGATATCTGCTTATGTGAAAGATAACACACCTGATTCTATGACCAAAGGAAAAAAAATTATAATACCTGTAACAATCCTTGAATGCCCTTCATTAAAGATTTTTTCTATAAGGTTTTATAGGGAAGGAGGAGTTGTTAAAGAAATACTAATAGAAAATTTAGATAAAGAACTAAAAAGAAAAGTAAAATTTCCAAAACAAAAAGGAAATAAAAAAATAGATGATATAAAAGATTATGATGATGCAAGAGTAATCTGTTATTCTCAGGTTAAAAAAACAGGAATTAAAAAAACTCCTGACTTAATCGAAATTGGAATTGGGGGAAATATCGAAGAAAAGATTAATTTTATTAAAGAGAATTCAGGAAAAGAAATTTCTATTTTAGATATTTTTGAAAAAGGACAGCTCGTTGACTTAAGAGGTTTAACAAAAGGTAAGGGCTTTTCAGGAACCATAAAAAAATTTGGCATTAAGCTAAAACCCCATAAATCAGAAAAAGGTAGAAGAAAACCAGGTAGTTTAGGGCCATGGCATCCTGCAAGAGTCATATTTAGAGTTCCAATGGCAGGACAACTTGGAATGTTTACTAGGGTAACTTATAACAATAAGATAATTGATTTAGGAAAATCAGAAGGTAAATTCAAAAACATAAAAAATTTTGGGAACATAAAAACAGATTATATTATTGTTAAGGGTTCTGTACAGGGACCTGCAAAAAGACAATTATTAATTACTGCTCCTTTGAGAGAAACTAGAAAAACTAAAAAGAAAGATTATGAATTGTTAGAGTTAAGATGAGATTTATAAAATGAAAGCAAGCATATTAAACATAAATGGAAAAAAGACAAAAGAAATTAATTTGCCTAAATGTTTTTCTCAAGAAATCAGAAAAGATATAATTGCTAAAGTTTTAGAAGCTAAAAAAAGCAAACAACCTTATGCGCCGTCGTTAGTGGCAGGAAAACAGCACTCTGCAAGTGGAAAAATTGTTCATAGAAGACATGTTTGGAAGAGTAGTTATGGTAGAGGAATGTCAAGAGTTCCTAGAAAAATAATGTTAAGAAGAGGCTCTCAATTTAATTGGGTTGGTGCTGAAGTTTCTTCAACTGTTGGAGGTAGAAGAGCACATCCTCCTAAAATTTTCTCAATGATTAATAATAAAAAAATAAACAAAAAAGAATTAAAAATAGCATTAATCTCTGCGATAAGTGCAACAGCAAATGAGAGGGAAGTTGTTAATAGATACGAAAGGCTTAGTAATAAAAAAGTTGGAAATCTCCCATTAATAGTTGAATCAAAATTAACTTCCTTGAAAGCAAAAGAATTAATTTTAAGTTTAAAGAAAATTTTAGGGGAGAAATTATTTGAATTAGCTCTTAAGAAAAAAACGGTTAGGGCAGGAAAGGGCAAACTCAGAGGAAGGAAATATAAAAGTAATGCAGGATTGTTATTTGTCATAGGAGAAAAAGAAAAATTAAAAACAAATGCTTTTGAAATAAAAAACGTAAATAACTTAGGGGTTACTGATTTAGCAAAAGGTGGAGCAGGAAGACTAACCTTATATACTGAACAGGCAATCAAAGAGTTAGGAGAAAAATTGAAATGAAACCAATAAAAATTAAAACACTAAAAAACCAGGGGTTTTTGGTGCCCCAAAATTCCGAAGGAATTTTTAGGGTTTTTAAGCTTTCATTTTTCACGAAAGCAACAGAAAAATGAAACCAATAACAACTGAAAAAGCTGTCATGCTTATTGAATCACAGAATGTTTTGACATTTAGAACAGACAAAAATAAAACAAAAGAGCAAATTAAAAAAGAGATTGAAGAGTTATTTGAAGTGAAAGTGGAAAAGATTAGAACTTTAATTAG
>CAZHRM010000008.1:0-19750 GCA_964534855.1 Candidatus Woesearchaeota archaeon | reverse complement strand
GAGGGATTAATTTCAAATTAGCTATCATAGGAAAATCAAAATTCAGAACACCCTTAATGTCTTCTTCAATTAGTTTTATTTCTAAATTAACTCCTACTAAAAAATACTCGTTAATTAACAATACCCCTAAGAGATAGGTTGCTAGTAATAAAATTAAAAAAATAGATATATTCTTCCAAAAATGAGTTTTTTCTTTTGAAGAAAGCATCATATTATTATCTCCTAGTTACTATTCTAAGATAAAATCTTTATAATAATTATTATCCTCGAGAAAATAGGTTTTTGTCATTACTTTGAATTGATGAAGATTGAAGAATTCTAATAGTCTAATAAAATAATTCTCATAAAAAAATATCAAGAAACTAAAAATAGTGTAGGAGAAGGATACCGAAATATCCAACAAAGACCGAAGTCAATGCCTCCTACAGAAATATGATAATTTTATAGTTTATAAACTTAATGGTTATGTAAAATTTATATTGTAAAGTTCAAATTCTATTTATAATAAGATGAATGCGGGGAACAGGATTCGAACCTGCGCAAGCACTAAGCTACAGCCTTTCTAACCAAAACACCCATCACCACATGTTCTGGTCTTAAGGGCTGCTCGTTTGGCCACTCCGACATCCCCGCATACCCGTAGTAATGAGAAATAGTATTTAAAGATTTTTAGTTCATAAAAAAGCCTCAGGCAGGATTTGAACCTGCGACCTATACCTTACGAGGGTATTGCTCTACTCCTGAGCTACTGAGGCAAGTTAGATAATAAATCTATGAATAGAATTCTATTTAATAAATTTACTTATTGTAAAAAAGATTTCTGATTTTCATAACATATAAAAATGATGATATATTATAAATGTCATTAACTAACTTAAAGAGGAATGATAATGAAAGAACTTATAATAAAAATATTAAAGAATGCATTAAAGGAAAAAGGAATTAAATTAAAAGAAGAAGAAATTGAAAATCTTCTGGAAACACCCCCCTCTCCAGACATGGGTGATTATGCGTTTCCGTGTTTTTCAGTTGCTGAGAAGCTTAAACAAGAACCACACGAGATGGCTTTAGAAATAAGGGAAAAAATAGGAACATCTCCTGTAGATTTTGAATCAATACAAACAGCAGGGCCTTATATTAATTTTTTTATGGATAGAAAAAATCTCGCGAGAAATCTTATCAGGGAAATTCTTTCTGAAAAAGAGAATTTTGGAAAGACTAATTTAGGTAACAGAAAAAAAATTGTTGTGGAGTTTTCTTCTCCGAATATTGCAAAGCCTTTCGGTGTGAGTCATTTAAGGTCCACAATTATTGGAAATTCCATAGCAAACATCTGCGAGTTTGTTGGATTTAAACCAGTCAGAATGAATTATCTGGGAGATTGGGGAACTCAGTTCGGAAAACTTATTTTAGGATACAACAAGTTCGGAAACCAAAATAAATTAGAAAAGGATCCAATAAAACATCTTTTTGATGTTTATGTCAGAGTGAACAAAAGTAAAAAATATGAGGACGAAGCAAGAGAATGGTTCAAAGAACTTGAGGATGGAAATAAAGATGTAGTGAGATTGTGGGAAACATTTAGGGATTTAAGTTTAAAAGAGTTTGAAAAAATTTACAAAATTCTCGGAATTAATTTTGATGTTTGTGATAGAGAATCCATGTACAATAAAAAAATAGGAAGAATTGCAGAAATGTTAAAAGAGAAGAAACTTTTGAGAAAAAGCGAGGGCGCATTAATAGTCAGTCTTAAAAAATATAAGTTGGGAGTTTGTTTAATAGAAAAAAGTGATGGAACAACCCTCTATGCGACGAGAGACATAGCCTCGGCAATTGATAGATACAGAAGATACAAATTCAAAAAAATGATATATGAAGTTGGGCAGGAACAAGAACTTTATTTCAAGCAGGTATTCAAGATTTTGGAATTAATGGGTTATGACTGGGCTAAAAATTGCGTTCACATATATCATGGACTTTATTTGAATAAGGACGGCAAAAGATTTGCAACGAGGAAAGGAAAAACAGTTTTTTTAGAGGACATTATAAGTGAAACTGTTTCTTTAGCAAAAAAAGAAATCCAAAAAAGAGTTCCAAAAATTTCCGAAAAAGAATTAGAAGAAAGAGCATTGAAAATAGCAATTGCAGCAATATTTTATGGTGACTTAAAAAATAACAGGACGAATAATATTGTTTTTGATATTGAAAGGTTTATTTCTTTTGAAGGAGACACAGGACCATACATCCAATATAGTTATGCAAGAGCCGGCTCTATTCTAAGAAAAGCAAAACAAAAAGATAAAAAACAATCAAACATCAATGAATTAGAAACTAAAGAAGTTGGATTAATCAAGAAACTTTCTCAGTTTAGAGAAATTGTTTTAAATTCTTATAAGAATCTGAATCCGTCGGTGATTGCAAATTATTCTTATCAACTCGCGCAAATTTTTAATGAATTTTATCATGCCTGTCCGGTAATTGGTTCAGAGCAGGAATCTTTTAGATTAGAATTAGTCGAGGCTTTCAGACAAGTTTTAAAAAATTCTTTAAGCTTGTTAGGCATAGAAACATTAGAAGAAATGTGATATAAACTTTTTTAATTCTATATAATCAAAAATTCTCTCAAAAACGAAGAATTTTTAAATGATTTTTTCCTTAAATAAACACTATAATTAAATTAAAAAGGAGGTGTTGAATGGCAAAACAAAATTCAAATGTGCTTGGTTTTATTGCTTGGTTTACAGGTGTTATAGTTTCATTAGTAGTTGGTCAGGCAATGATTCAAAGGATATTGACATTACCCTGGTGGCTTGGAGGAAATGCTGCTCCATGGATAGCAATTGCTATTGGTTGGATTGTTGTTATAACAACATTAATTGGTGCAGTTCTAGCAATAATTAGAAGATAAATTTTTATTTTTTTATTTTTTTATTTTTTTATTTTTAATCTTAATTTTATTTTTGAAATAGGAATATTGGAAGAGTTAGTAGAGTATATTTAATTATAATAATTCTTAAAAAGGATGTTCAAATAAAGATTGAATGAATAACAAGGAACCTTATGAAAAAATTTCTGATATAGGAATAGGGAAGTATACTTTAACTATTCATTCTACTGAAATACCTTGGGAAGGGCATGATTCAGGAAAGATGGACGATACTCCTGGAAATTTTTTAAATCAAGAAGTTATTCTAAAGGATTGTTCTCATCCTAATAAATTAGAAGCATTAGCAATTGAACTGGGTGTTATTCTGTGGAGTCAAGAAAAAGACATAACTCATGAACCTGGAGAATATTCAAAATTAAAACATGAACAATTAGTAAATGATGTTTTAAAATATCCTCAAATTTATTTACAAGATTTTAAAAAAATTGTTAAAGAAGCCCTGTAATTCTAACAACAAAATCTTTCCATAGGTCTTATTGCAAAAATTATTGCTGCTGCTAAAAACCAGCCCCAATGAACATAAATTTTGCGAGCAACTTTGTTGCTCGAGATTAATGGGGGTTGTTAATGGTTTATTTCATCCCCTCAACCAATGTGGCAAATTTTTCCAATACATCCTACCGAACAGCTTTCATTTCTTTCCAAGCAAGTTCAAACATTTGCTCAAGAGCCTGGGCAAAGAATTCTGTGTTTATCCAAACACCAACATCATAGTTTGGATGGAATTTTTCGTCGTCAAGAAGCATAAACATTAATTCTTTTGAGTCAATAATAGTAAATCTTGCTTTTATCTTTTCCAGATTTCTAACGTCTGCAACTTTTTTCAATTCTCTTGCAACTTTTATATTATTACTGTCTATTGGAGCAGCAATTCTTACCCTGACTCCTCTTTTCTTGCACTTTTCCAAACTCGGCATCAGTGCCTCAAGTTTCCTGTTAAGCCCCTCTAATGTTGTCACAATTGTTACTGTTTTTTCTGCGTCATTAACCATCATGTCCAAATGATTGTAAAGATTTTGCCTTCCTTTCAAACTTCCAGATAAATCAGACGGCTCAACAAATTTTATACCTTTAGTAAATAAAATATTAAGCTCTTGTAAAACTTCATCATCTTTCAATTTTTCAAGCCTTTGTGTTTTTTCTTTAGCATATCTTATTAAATTCTTTTTTACCCTCTCGACAACCTCTTCTGGCTTTAAGGCAACGAACTTGATGGGCTTTCCGAGCTTCATGATAATAAATCCCTTCTTCTCTAGACTTTCTAGAATATCATAAGTTCTTGATCTTGGAACATCAGAAATATTGCTTAATTCTCCAGCAGTTGAAGTTCCTCGAGAAAGCAAGGCAGTCCATACTTTTACCTCATAAAGATTCAAATCGAAAATTTTTCTTAACCTGCTTAAAAATTCTTCTTTTACTATCATCTGAATTCCTCCCCATTTGTTGAATTTAAATGGCTAAAAATTTATAATTTTTTTGTCATCTTATTATTTAATAACTTTTACTTTTAAATATTGTTATGATGAAAAGGTAAATCAATTGGATTACTCGTTGGTAGTTATTTTAACAAATAATCGCAATTTTCCCCCTTTTATCTTTAATTCTAAAATAAGTATTATTTTTAAATCTTTCCTTATCAGTTGTAACAATTTCTAATTCTTTTGAGTTAGTTCTTTTTTTAATAAATTCTTTCTGCTTTTCTAAAACATTCTTGAATTCATCGTCGGCAAAAATGGACAGTTTAATTTTTTTCCTTTTTTCCAAACCCAATTTTTTTCTAAATGCCTGGACCTGCCTTGACATTTCTCTTGCATAACCCTCTGATTCAAGTTCTGGAGTTAGAACTGTATCTAATTCTACTTTCCAGTCTTTTTCAGATGATTTTTTCCACATGATTTTTTTTACATTTAATTGGGATTTAATTATTCTCTCAAGCTTTTTGTCTATTTTCTTATCACAAAAAATTGTTGCTTTTGCTAAAGGCCATTTTAATCCAATTTTTGCTTTATCTCTCTCAGCAAAACCCCTCTCAATCATTTCCAATACCGAATCAAAACTTTCTTCTAGTTTTTTGTTTATTTTTTTCTCGTCTGCTTTTGGCCATTTGCTCAAATGTACAGAATTTTTGCTGAATTGTGAATATATTTTTTCTGTGATATAAGGAGCAAATGGGGCGAGTAGTAAAGAGACATTTTTCAAAACTTCACCAACAATCTTCTTAGTATCCTCCCTGTTTCTTGTCATTTTAATATAATTTCTGGAAAAATCATTAATAACAAAATTTTGAATTTCTTTAAAAGGAAAATCTACTTTATAATTTTCCAAATCTTCAGTAACTTTCTTGATAAGGGAATTGAGCTTGCTCAAAATCCATTTGTCTTCAACCTGTTTCCCATTTTTTTTGTTTTGCAGTTGATTATAATATTTATTTGTATTATACAAGACATTTAAAAATGGAATAACAGATTCTCTCATCAAATCATAGGAAAATCTTTTAAAATTACCTGCGTCAGTTGTGCAAAATTGTAGTCTTATTGCATCAACTCCTGCTTGGTTAATGATTTCTTTTGGCACAATTACGTTGCCTTTGGACTTTGACATTTTTTCTCCCTTGTCATCTACAACATGCCCTGCACAAATCACGTTTTGATAAGCAGGCTTTTCAAAAAGTATCGTGGATAAAACATGCATTGTGTAAAACCAGCCCCTTGTTTGGTCAATTGCTTCAGAAATGAAATCATAGGGAAATCTTTTTGCAAATTCTTTTTTATTTTCAAAAGGATAATGAAACTGCGCAAAAGGTGCAGCGCCGGAATCATACCAACAATCAATTACATCAGAAATTCTTGTCATTTCCTTGCCGCACTTGCACTTGAGTTTAATCTTGTCAATCCATGGCTTATGGAGGTCGACTTTCCCAACAATTTTTTTTGAGGATTCTTTTTTCAACTCTTCAATTCCCCCAATAATCTTTTCTTCACCACATTCACATTTCCAAATTGGGAGTGGTGTTCCCCAAAATTTAAAACGTGATAATGCCCAATCTTTCGCACCCTCTAGCCACTTACCAAATCTTCCATCACGAATATGCGATGGCTCCCACTTGATTTGTTTATTCAATTTAACCATCTTATTACTTATTGAACTAACTTTAACAAACCAAGAATTTATTGCATAATATAATAGAGGAGAGTCACATCTCCAGCAAAAAGGATAAGAATGAGTTGTTTTTTCTTTTTTGTAGAGCAATCCTCTTTGTTTTAGGTCTTCTTTTATTTCATCTTCAACATCCTTCACAAATTTCCCTTTCCATTTTGGAACTAATTTATTGAAAGTTCCATTTTGATTAACAGTGTGAACTAAAGGAAGATTTTCTTTTTTACAAACTACATAATCCTCTTCGCCATACATTCCTGCAGTATGAACAACGCCCGTACCATCTTCTGTAGTTACAAAATCAGCCAAAATAACTTTGTGAGAATTTTCATTTTCATCTTCTTTTATTTTGTATAATGGCTCATATTTTATTCCAACTAAATCCTTGCCCTTAAATTCTTCCACGACTTTATAATCTCCTCTTAAAACATTTAATCTTTCTTTTCCTAATGTTACAAAATCTCCATCTTGAAGTTTTACTCGAACATAATCAATGTCCTTGCCCACTGCTAATGCAACATTTCCTGGAAGAGTCCAAGGTGTTGTTGTCCATGCGAGAATATATTCATTTTTCTTGCCCTCTATTTTAAATGCAATATAAACTGATTCTTCTGTTGTATCTTTGTAACCTAATGAAACTTCATGACTTGAAAGAGGAGTTCCGCATCTCGGACAAAAAGGAACAACTTTATATCCTTCGTAAAGCATGTTTTTTTTGTATAACTCCTTTAAACTCCACCAGACACTTTCTATATATTCATTATGCAGAGTTACATAAGGATTTTTAAGATCAATCCAATAATTTAGTTCTTCAGTAGAAATTTCCCAATCTTTAATATTTGAAAAAACGCTGTTACGGCATTCTTTGATAAATTTGTCTGTTCCGAATTTGATAACATCTTTTTTTGAGCCGAGTTTTAATTCCTTTTCTATTTGCACTTCAACAGGCAACCCATGACAATCCCACCCTCCTTTTCGCGGAACAGAGAAACCCTGCATGAATTTGAATTTGCATATGAGGTCTTTATATGTTCTGGCTTCTAAATGATGCAAACCTGGAGGAGCATTTGCGGTTGGAGGTCCTTCAATAAATGAAAAAGTCTTTCTCCCAGAAATATCAAACACTGCCCTCTTAATTTCTTTCTCATGTCTCTTCCAAATCTTTCTGGCTTCTTCTTCTATTTTTTTAAAGTCATACATTTTTGTTTACTCTCCAAAGTATTTGATATTTTTAAAGTTAATTCAGCAGGTGTTGGATAAATTTGTTTGAGCATTTTGAAATTCCCACAATCCCTAAGCCAGAGATTGCATCATATAATTATAATAGAAGCAATAGCTAAGATTTTTTCACAAATTAAATTCTTAGTTATTTTCATAATTAATTCAAGGAAAAAGCATTTTTAAAATTTTGCAAAATTTCAATTAATTAATTGATTATCTAAATCTTTAAAAATTCTTGATTATCTGCTTTTTATGGAAATAAATGATAAAATTCAAAAATTGTCAGAAGAAGATAAATTAAAATTTAGAGAGGAATTAAAAAACTGTCTTTATTACAAGCATTGGTGCGAAATACATGGAATAAATTATTCAGACCCAAATATACCTGAAGCTAGAGAAAAATTATATAATGAATTATTTGGGATTAAAACTCATCCAAAACTTCTTTCTCAATAAAATGTAATTTGCCTGGAAGAATTATGCAGTAAGGGGCTTTTATTTTTTTGTCTTTGAAATTCTTAATATTATTATGATAAATTCTGCTTTGACTTGTTCCTAATTTTGAGCATATTACAACTTTGTTTAATTTAACTTCATATTTCCTGGCAGCTTTTTCCAATTTTTCAAGGGCTCTTTCAAATCCAAGCCCAATATCTACAAGAATCAAACTATGTGCATTGATAGATTGATTTTCTTTGACAACTTTCATAAAACTATCTGCTTCGAATTCAGGCATGCTTGCTATTTTTCCAAATTTATAAATTTGCAGACCAGTTTCAGCAACAGCGTCGAAAACAGAAGCATTATAAATTGTTTTATGTTTGACACCTGATTTATTTGCCTCTTGAATTAATGAAATGTGTGTGGTAGCTGTTAAAGGGCTTCCATAAACAAGCAAAGCCACGTCTGTTTTTTTTGCTTCATCAATAATTTTCAAACTTTCAATAAATTCCCTGTTAGCAGAGATAATCTTTTTTTTGATTACATCTTCTAATTCTTTTTTGCTGTATGGAAACTCAACAGTATAATTTTCAAGATAAACTTTTTTACATTTTTTGGCAACAGCTAATCCATATTTTGAAATTCCATCAACATTAAGTCCGAGTCCGATTATGTATAGCATGATTTGAAAAATAAGATGTAGTTTAAATAAGTTAGGTTCGCTACACTCATTAGAATAAGATTAATAAAAACAATTTCTATTTTATATTAATAGTTTTACCAATAAGCGAGTGAAACGAGCGCTATTTTTTCTTCAAGCACCTGCTCGTCACAATAGCAATAAAAAAGAAACTGAATAACAGAATATCATTTCCTATGACTAATCCAATAATTCCTCCAACTAAGCTTGCAATTATAATCAACTTGAACCATTTTTGTCCTGACTTCAATTCTTCTTTTGTTGCTCTGGAAAGATAATTTCCAATTGGAATTCCTAGAGCAAGAAGTCCTATCCCGATTAATATCTTAATTATTTCTTGCATAACAATATTTAAGAAATATAGTTTTTATATTTAATCATGTACAAAAAATATCTTGTTATTGCGAGCAAAAAGGACACGGCAGGAATAAACATTACAACACAATTGTCACAATTTAGAAAAAATCCTGTTCTTACTTTGATGGACAGAGAAAAATCTGGATTTGATTTTTATTTGGTAGAAGATGAGATAATTTATACAGAAAATTTAGATTTGGAAAAAATCAACAAATATGATTTTGTTATCTTTGCATCAAAACACAAGTCAGAAAAAAAAGAAAAGACGCTTTCTGTTCATGCTCCTGGAAACTGGAGAAATGCAGAACTTGGAGGAGAGAGCGGAAAAGTTTCCAAGACATCTGCATTATTTCAAAAACAAATTTTTGGGAAGTTAAAAACAAATGCTGAGCAGTATCATCTTGATGAATACAAGGTAACTTTGGAATGTACTCATCACGGGCCCTTAATTGGAAAACCCTGCATCTTTATTGAAATCGGCTCTACAGAAACAGAATGGAAAGACAGAAAAGCAGGATTTGCCGTCGCTAAAACAATTTCAGAAATTGTCAATGATTTTAAAGAAAATCCTTATAATGAAATTGCAATTGGAATAGGAGGACCTCATTACTGTCCTAACTTCAACAAAATCCAATTGAGCTCAAATGTTGCTGTTTCTCATATTATTCCCCAATATGCTTTGCCTTTAAAAGAAGAGATGGTTAAAGAGGCATTGGACAAAACAGACGAGGAAATTGACTTTGCCTTGCTTGACTGGAAGGGTTTGGGAAATTCTGAGCAGAGGCAACAAGCCTTAGAAATCCTTGACAAATTTTATGTTAATTATAAGAGGACTAGCGATATAGAGAAATGAAAAAGAAAACAATAAATCAATTCATGAAAATAATTTTTATTGTTGCCTTAGCTTTAGGAGGATATGGTTTTTATGAGCACTATGATTCTGACACAATTAAAATAGCAAATTGGAATTTGCAAATTTTTGGCCAGACAAAAGCAGACAATATTGAAATAATGCAAACTTATTCTTCTATTATTGGAAATTATGACATAATTTTTATACAGGAAATAAGAGACAGCGAGCAAACAGCTTTTCCAAAACTCTGCTCTATGTTGCAAAATTATTCTTGCATATCTTCAAGCAGGGCAGGCAGAACTTCAAGCAAAGAGCAATATGGTATAATTTATAAGAATGAAATAAATTTAACTTCTTTTCAGGATTATAATCCAGACTCACAAGATAGATGGGAACGCCCTCCAATAAAAATAACATTTAATATTGATGATTATTCAATAACAGCCTATAATATTCACACAAAACCAGAAGATGTGCAGCAGGAACTATATTATCTTGAAGAAGTTGTTTCAGAAACAGGAAATGTTTTGATTCTCGGAGACTTAAATGCAGACTGTTCTTATTATAATAATGAAAAACAAACAGAGTTTGATGACTGGAACTGGCTCATAGGAAATGATGAAGACACAACAGTTTCAGCAACACACTGTGCTTATGATAGAATAATTCTAAATGAAAATTCTTATGAAGAATATGTCAAGGATGGAATTTACAAGCAAGGAATAACAAAAGATGTTTCAGACCATTATTTAGTTTGGGTTGAGTTAGAGGTTTGAGAAAACGCCGCCTGCAGGTCCTAAAAATTTCTACGAAATTTTGGGAACTTCAAAACAAGTATATTTTGAAGTAATCGAACCTCTCAAATCATTTTGGATTAATTCAATTGTAATGGAACTTTCAGTTCCATAAACGCCGCGAGCAGGAATCGAACCTGCCAACCCCGAAGGGTCCAGATTAGCAATCTGGTGCAATACCACTATGCGATCGCGGCATATGAATATGATGTGATTTGTGATATTTTAAGTTTATTGTTTTCTATGTATATAAACAATGTCTTCATCTGTTCCTTTAGATTTTCTTGCTTCATCAAATACTTTTCTCTTTATTGCAACAAACTCCTTGGGGTTAATTTCTCCATGATCATGTACATAAACATTTTCATCATCATAACCCACCACAGGTACAAAATGTCCTTGATAACCCTCTTTTTCTCTTATTTTGTTCCAATCAAGCAAAATTATAGGCACACAATTTTCAGAAATTTTGGAAAGTAATTCTTCTAATGTTAGACCTCTTTCTTCCATTTGAACTCCTAATTGATGAGATTCAATTTTTAGTCTTTCTAATTTTTGTTCTGAAGAAGATGCTTCATCAGCTTCTTTTTGATAATAATCTAAACAATAATTTAAAGGGTTAAATCCTAAACAAGTGCTATAAAATTCTGTTTTAAAATCAAGTTTGGCAGAAGCCCTAGCTAAACCTAAAGTCCAAGTAACTCCACTCTTGTCACTGTCAACCAAATCCATTAATTCTTCTTTTGAATGTGCTTCTCCTAAATATTCAAGAACCATTTGCAATGCTGTTGGTCCACAATCATTCTTACTTTCTTGTTTGTAAAAAGGAACTTTTAATTTCATTTTCTAGTATAGTGCCATCTTTATAGTAATGTAGGCGGCATATTATTCTAACATTTAATTGATTTAAAAGAATTACTATCCTTATGTTTTTAGAAATAAAAATAAAATTATCTTATTTTGCTCTTGCTTCTATTTTCCCAATCCAAATAGTTACAATTACTGCTATGATAGTAACAATTATTGCATAAGTTAACATTGCTCCGACAGTATCTGAAGTACCAAATACTTGCTTGAAAATTGCTTGGATGGCTCCATTCCAAGCTAAAGCAGCAACCAGTCCAAAAGCAGCAACAATCAAAGCAGCCAATTTTTCAATTACATCTTTTTTCATTTTCTGAAAATAGCAGGAGCGGGATTTGAACCACGCGACCTCCGGGTTTCCTAAAATTAGGAATAAATCCTAAGATTTATATGGGCCCGACGAGCACTCCAGACTGCTCCATCCTGCTATGATTATTCTTTGTAATATATTCTTTTAAAACTTTCTAAATCGCTCAATACCCTTTCCCTGAATTAAAAATTCCTGTATGTGACATGAGATTTGAAACGGCGCCACTGGGAATCGAACCCAGGAGCCCAAAGGGCCAAGATCTCCAATCTTGTGCTCTACCACTAAGCGATGGCGCCTACTTGAGTATAACAACCTTTTTATATAAATCTTTTTTCATTTTATATGCTAATCTTGGGAATAGATGATGCAGGAAGAGGTCCTGTAATTGGGCCAATGGTTTTAGCAGGATGCTTAATAGATGAAAAAACAGAAAAGGAATTTAAGAAATTAGGCATTAAAGATTCTAAGCAACTAACTCAAAAAAGAAGAGAATTTCTTGAAAAAATAATAAAAGAAAAATCAGAAACTTTTGAAATCATAATTATTTATCCAAACGAGATTGACGGAAAAAATGATAAGGGAGTAAAATTAAATGAGGTCGAGGCAATTGCCTGCGCTAAAATAATAAACAAGATTAACAGAGGTTATAGGAAAATAAAAGTTATTGTTGATTGTCCTTCTGTAAGCATAATCAAATGGCAGGATTTCTTGAAAACAAAAATTAGGAATCTTTCAAACTTGGAAATTTTCTGCGAACATAAAGCAGATAAAAATCACATCTCAGTTTCAGCAGCATCAATTCTGGCAAAATGTGTAAGAGAAAAAGAAATGGACAAGCTCAAGGAAGAATATGGTAAGGAAGTTGGTTCTGGTTATACTTCAGATACCCTGACTCAAAGATTTTTGGAAAAACACGCGCAAAAACACAGAGACAAGGGAATTTTCAGAAAAACATGGAGTACATGGATAAGAGCTAATAAAAATTTAGAACAGAAGAGGCTGATTTGAAGACAAGAAATCAAACAGAGATTTACTTAATCGTTCCATCCTATCTAATTCTTTTTTATTCATTCTTGGCTTCATATTCTCATTAAAATAATCTTTACAGAAATCATATAAATTTTTTGATAAACTCGCGACTGTTTTTAGTGTGGAATTAATGTAATCTATATGCTTAGATGATGGATAAGGTCCATCCCAATTGAATTTTAAATCTCCAAAAATAGAAGAGTCTTCTTTTTTTCTTTGATAAAACCAATTATGTAATTTTATTCTTTTGATTTCTCTAATATTTATTTCTTCTGGCATAAGAGCATACAATCCAATTACTTTTTGTTGTATTGTAAAATCCATAAAATCAAAAAGAATCTATGTTTATATTTATTTCTGCAATAATATGATACTAATTTTTAAATGGCAGTTTTTGAAGAGTTAAAAGTTGTCTGCAACTTTTAAAAACCCTTATTAATTATTTCTTTAATGGCATATATAAAAAAACTGGTGATGTATGGATTTAAGAGTTTTCCAAAAAAGACAGAACTACTTTTTACCCCAGGAATAAATATTCTCCTCGGTCCAAATGGTTCTGGAAAAAGCAATATCTCAGATGCGTTGTGTTTTGTTTTAGGAAGGTTGAGTATAAAATCAATGAGGGCAGCCAAAGCAAAAAACTTAATCTTTCTTGGCACTAAATCAGCATCGCCTGCAAAAGAGGCATCAGTTGAGGTAATATTTGAAAATTCTAACAGAATATTCTCAATAGACAAAGATGAGGTTTCAATAAAGAGAATTGTTAGAAGAAACGGACAAAGCATTTACAAAATCAATAATGAGAAAAAAACACGACATGAAGTTTTAAGTTTGTTGGCTCAAGCAGGACTAGATCCAAATGGGTTCAACATAATTTTACAGGGAGAAATTCAAAACTTCGTAAAAATGCATACAGAAGATAGGAGAAAAATAATTGAAGAAGTTTCAGGCATCTCAGTTTATGAATCAAGAAAACAAAAATCTCTTAAAGAACTCGAAAAAACAGATGATAAACTAAAAGAAGTTTTTGCGATATTAAAGGAAAGGACCCTATATTTGAATAATCTAGAAAAAGAGAGGCAACAAGCATTAAGATTCAAAAAACTTGAAAAGGATGTCAGAATATACAAGGCAAGCATAATAAATTATAATCTAACAAAAAAGAAAAAAGAAGCGGAGACTACAAATTTAGAGATTTCAAAAAAGAATAAAGAAATAGAGGGGCTTAAAAAAATTCAAAAGAGTATTGAAACAGATATAAGCAACTTTAAATCAAAAATTAATTCTATAAATTTGACAATACAAAAATCAACAGGATTAGAACAGGAAAAACTTAATCAAGAAATAGCGAATATAAGGGCAGAACTTGCAGGCATGGGTGTGAAAATTGAAAATTATGAAAATAAGCTTTCTGAAATTTCAAAACAAAAAAAAGAACTCCGGCAGAGTATAAACGAGACTAATATTTCAATAAAAAAACTTCAGAAAGATTCTCCTACAATCGAAAAAAAACAAAAGGAAATTGAGACGAAAAAACAAGAACTGGAGAAGTTGGAAGAACAAAGAAAAAAATTTTACATGATTAAGTCTGAATTTAAATCAATTAAAGAAAGATTCCAGGACAAAAATTCGGTTTGCCAAAATTACATTAATGAATCTGAATTTTTGTTAGAACAAATTAAATCACTATTTATTGAGTTATTTGATAGAAAGACGGATGAGAAGAAATTAAATGAATTAAAGTCTTCTTTGGTAGAAAAAAAAGAATTGTTGGCTGGTCTAAATGAGAAAGAAATGAAATTTTCTAAATTATCTTATATTAATGAACATGAAATTAAAAAACAGGGTAAACTTATAGAAAAAATTTCAAAGATGAGCATTTGTCCCATCTGCAAAACCAAAATAACTCCAGAGCATATAAATTCAATAAAAAACGAAACAATTCCAAGGATAAATTCTTTAAAGAAGGAAATAGAAAATTCAGATAAAGAATGTGCTTTTATATACAAAAAAAGAGAAATATTAGAACAAGATATAAAACAAATAGACTCCGAGATATCAAAAAGAGAATCAGATTTGATTAAGCTTTCAAACATAAATGAAAAAAAGGAGCAGATAAAAATCCTTCAAGAGAAGACAGACAAAATAAAAGGAGAACTTTCAGAAATAACTAAAAGAAAAAAAATTCTTGAAGATAATTTTAACAAAAATTCAAATATTGAACAGAAATATGAAACAGCCAGGGTTGAAGTCCAGGAAATTTCTTTGATAACAGAAGAGAATGTTGATTCAGAAATCTCATTCAAACAGAGAGAACTTGAACGTTCAAAGATTTCTTTGAAGCAATTTTCAAGGGAGGAAGAAGATTTGAATGAGGAATTCATACTGATTAAAAAAAATTCAAAAGAAAAAGAGGAATTGCTTGAAAGAAAAAAACAACAAGAAGAAGAGTTAAGCAAAAAATTTAAGAAATTGATTTCAGAGAGAGATGGATTCCAAGAAAAGATCAAAGAATCTGAATCAGAACTTTTGACAAAACAAAATACCACTTATAATATTGAGCAAGAGATGAATAATTTTAAAATTGAAAAAGCAAGAATTGACGCAGAGGTTGAGGCCTTTGAAATTGAAATACTTGAATTTCCAAATGTTCAAGTAATAAAAGCAAATAGAGAGTCTCTTGTTAACAGATTAAATAGAACTCAAGAAATAATTTCTAAAATAGGTTCTGTTAATCTTCGTTCTTTGGAAGTTTATGATTCCATTAAAAAAGAATACGATGTAATAAAGGAAAAATCAGAGATTATTTCAAAAGAAAAAGAGGGGGTTCTTAAGATAATTCATGAAATTGACATAAAAAAGAAAAAAGTATTCCTTAAAACATTGCACGAATTGAATGAGATATTCTCGAGAAATTTTTCTCAACTCACTACAAAAAGCCGAGTCTCATTAGAACTAGAAAATAGAAAAAATCCCTTTGATGGTGGCGTTAGTATAATAGTTAAAACAGGGCATGGAAAGTATTTTGAAGTTACTTCTTTGTCTGGAGGGGAGCAGACTCTTGTTGCATTGTCTTTAATCTTTGCTATACAAGAGCTGAACCCATATTATTTCTACATGCTTGATGAAATTGACGCAGCATTGGACAAAAGGAACTCAGAAAGGCTCTCAAATCTGTTGCAGAAATATATGAAGAAAGGACAATATATTGTAATAACACACAACGACGAGGTAATTGCAAGAGCAACAAATCTTTATGGTGTAAGCATGCATGACGGAATCAGCAAGATAATTAGTCTGAAAGTTTAAGATAAAAAACAACAACTTTTAGTGTGGGCGTTTGTACATCTTAGAACATTTGGGGTTTATCTTAATGTAAGTTCAATTTTCTTATTAATATATTCAAAATTGAAATCTATCGCATTCATTTTCAAAAATTTACGAAGATTATATAAACAAGAATTAAAATTAGTTTTTCTTATAACGGAATATATTTTCTTAATCATTCTTTGCTGTTGAACTGGAGAGAGTTGATTAAATATAAATGCTATCTGACGATAATCTAGATTCTCAAAAAAGCTTTCTTGTAGAACATATTTTATGAACCTATTCAAATACCTTTTATCTAACCCTCCAAAATTACTATTCAAAATCCTTTTAATTACTGAATTTTCCCTAAAAATAATTTTCTCCTCCTTATATCTAAACATTTTTTTTAATGCCAATTCTAATTTTTTAATATCCTTCCCATCCCCGATAATATCAAAAAATTCAAATGCCCAATAATTATTGAATTCTTTTTTTGAATTGAAAAATACTACTTTTCCAGTATTTATGTCCAGATCCAATTTCAGAAGGAATTTAGAAGATTCAAAAAGAATCTTTTTGGCTATTCTTTGATTCTTACAATAAATTAGTATATCATCTGCATAACGAAGGTATTCTGTATTATATTTTTCACACAAGTTTCTCATATTTAAATCATATTCTTGAAGATAAAAATTAGCTAGAATTCTTGAACAATCCCCTATTTTGTCCATAGGTATCCCTACGTTTCGAGGAAAATAACCGGAAAATTTCTTATCCCAGTTCTCAAGGAAGAAGAATAATAAATCCAAAACTGGTTTCTTATTATTAGATATCCGAAGGATTATTTTTTCTTTTAATTTTTTTAGATTTATATTATTATAAAAATTGGCTATATCAAATTTAACTATGCATTTTTTATTAGATACTTGTGCAAAATCATATGCCTTTTTTTGAAACTGCTTCCAATATTTCGCCCATTTGTAAGGATTCAAACTATCCAATGAGCCATAACTCTGGAGAAGTAAGGATTCCTGATCTTCCATTTTGCGAATAAGATTCCCCATACTCCATCCTCCATAGGTTCCTTTTACTCTTCCTTCTGTCAATTCTTTCTCAAGAATTTTGATACAAAAATAGTATAAAAAATAATCCTTTGCTGAAAGAACGGGGATAATTCTGGGAACATTGTTCTGCTTATTAATCATGAGGTATCCCACACATTTTGAAGGAGAATAATTCATATCCCTAATTTCATCATAAAGTTCCAAGATAATCTTTTTATGATCTATCGGTTTGTCTATAAGGACTATGCCATTAATTTTCTTTATTAGTGCTTTAGGGAAAAAGGATTCAAATTCCTTTAGTTTTTGATTAATCATCTAATATACACTCCCAATAATTTTTTAAAGATTTATACACTCTTTTAGATACTTTTCAACTTTCAAACAAACGCAGTTGTAAGCCTCATTTTAAAAAGTCTAATTCATTTAATGAGTTAAGATAAATAAAGGGCGTTAAACAAATCCTAACCGTCCGGAGTGGGCCGTAACACAAATATATTAAATCCCTCTTTCTTTCTTCTCACATGAACAAGCCCCAACTCCTTCAAAGTCTGAAACAAAAAGGTTTCTCAAAATCAATAATAAATGCTTTTTCAAAAGTTAAAAGAGAAAACTTTGTTCCTGAAAAAATTAGAGCTCATGCTTATGAAGATACTGCATTGCCTATTGGAAGAGGACAGACAATTTCGCAGCCATACACAATAGCAATGATGCTTTCTTTGCTTAAATTGAAAGGAGGACAAAATGTTCTTGAAGCAGGTTCTGGTTGTGGTTATGTTCTGGCTTTAATCTCTGAGATAATTGGGAGCAGAGGAAGAATTTTTGGAATGGAGATTATAAAAGAACTTGCAGAAACTTCGAAAAAAAATCTGAAGAATTATAAAAATATAAAAGTGTATAATAAAAATGGAGCAGATGGATTAAGTAAAAAGGAAATTGCGACTTTCTTCGGAGGCAATGAAAAAAGTCGCCGTTCAGGAATTAGAGGAGAGAGCGCGAGAGAAACAGCGGGTTCTCTCGCTTTTGACAGAATTTTAATAAGTGCTGCTTGCGAGAAAATTCCAGAAAAACTTCTCTCCCAACTCAAGGACAATGGAATAATTGTTGCACCTGTTGGCTCATATGGACAATCTTTAGTTGCTGTCCAAAAAAAGAAAAATAAGTTCATTATAAGGGAAAAAATTCCAGGATTTATTTTTGTGAAGTTTGTTGGAGGTTAGTATTTTAGTATGTGTCACAAATTTTTGCTATTTCATTTTCCCATTGATCTAAAAACTTCTTTTTTTCAGATTGTGGAACATACAATTTGATCAAATGATTAATATAATCTTTTGCTGCACTTTTTGCTTCTTCAGTTGTTTTAATTTTCCAAAACTTGCTAAATCTTTTTATGTCATAGACTATTCTTTCAATGTCACTCATTCTTGATAGTTCTTTGGGTGTTTTCTCTTCCATTTTATATTCCTTTTAAAAATTGATATTTAAATTAAAATAAAAAAGGAGAAAGTAAATAAAAAAAATAAAAAATAAAAAATAAAATTAGTAATAACTTTCTCCAAATTCTTCTGATTTTTCAGGTTTCTTTGTTATTAGAACAATCAAGACAATTAGCAATACTAAGAAGATTATTGCTAAAACAATTGTCAATACAACAATTGGACTTGTTATTGCTCCTTCTTCTGTCTTCAAATTAAGAGTAACTGTATCTACAAGCTTTTCTCCGGAAAACACATTCACATTAAAGCTGTATTCTCCTTCCGAGTTTGCATTTGCAGTTATTGTAACTGTCTTACTTGAACCAGCTTGAACAGCAACAACAGCTTCTCCAGAATTTGATGAAAGACTTCCAGAAGATTCAGTAACAATTCTGTAAACTTTCAACTTGTCAGTTGGGTTAACAATCAATAACTCGTATTCAGCGTTTTCACCAACAGCAACTGTTTTTCCTGTACTAGTTACAATTACATTTTCATAGAAGTCATTTTCTATTATAATATCCCTAATTTCATTAGAGGTTGTGTCATCGTTTGTAACTTCTACTTCAAGTGTGTATATGCCGTGTAAAACATCATAAGGAACTTTCAAATAAAGTCTTCCGCTCCAAGTATCTGTTTCATCCTCATCATCATATTCCCATTCATCTGAAACTAAATCTCCAAAGTAAGATGTTTTTTCAATGCCTAATTTAGGAATACTTACAATTACATACAAGTCATCTAAGTCATTATAACCAATATTTTTAACAACAATATCTACTGGGAAAGTTTCTCCAGCATCAACTGTCTGAGGTATGCCGATTGACTTAATCTCTACATTGTATGAAGCTCTTTGAACCCTCAAAATTATTTCATCTAGTTTTGTCTTATGCTCTTTACCATCTATTTCAATGTTAAGAGTTACGTCATCACTAAGTTGGTCTTTGAGTTCATAAGGAACTTTAAGTGTTAACACTTTGCTGTATTTTTTGCCTGCTTCAACATCAAAGGGTTTAGTCATAGCGTTAACATCTGCTTTTTCACCCTCAATCTCTGCTTCAACTGTAACATCAGTATCATCTTCATCAGCTGTAAAATACACTTTTATGCTAACTGTTTCACCAGCAACAATACTAACATCATTTCCAGTAGCAACAATTCCATCCACTTTAACAGTTATATCGCTAGCTAAATTACTTGCACTAACTGTAGCTACTAAAAATAATGCCATAA
>CAZHRM010000007.1:0-22224 GCA_964534855.1 Candidatus Woesearchaeota archaeon | reverse complement strand
TTGGTCTTTTGTGTCCTCCTCTCTTAATTCTTATTCTAATAATAACAAATCCTTTTTTGTCTTTATAACCAAGAGCCCTTGCTCTATCTAATCTTAATGGTTTGTCGACTTTTGTGAATACGCCGGACTTTCTCCACCCAATCATTCTTTCTCTAAGTGTTTTTTTGTCCGGTTTTTTCCATGACTGTCTTAAATGATGATATAATCCTTTTGTCATGAATTATTGAGAAAGAGTTTGTTTAAAAAAGTTAGTGTTTTTTAATTCATAAAACTTATAAACTTCTTCTTAGTTATTTTTTTATGAGCCTGTAGCTCAGCCTGGTTAGAGCACTACTCTGATATAATCTGATTTCAGAGAGGTAGGGGTCCACGGTTCAAATCCGTGCAGGCTCATTTTGATTTTGAACCGGCGGTTCAAACCCACAGAAAATAAATTTTCTGTGCCACGAAATCCAAGACTACGTCTACGCGCAGAAAACAACAAGATTTCGTTGGCGTGCAGGCTCATTTGATTATTTAGATACACCAAGTTCAAGAACTAATTTTCCTTTTGAAAGATTATAATTTGTTATTGGTAGATTTATGGGAATTAGTTTAAAGTAAGCTTTGTTTTTTGCAAGTGCTTTAATTTCAATGCTATTCTCAAGTTTTATTATTGAAATGTCATCTATTGATTTGACACCAGGCATTTCAATTTCATAAACAATTTTATCTGAAAATCTTCTTATGTTTGTTGAAGGTTCTTTTTTTGGCAGGCTTGAAATTTTTTTTAAGCTTCTTTGAGAAAGATCTCTTAAAGGCATTTCTTTTACTTGCTGTTCTTTTTGTTTGGGTTTTAAATTGTTTCCAAAAGAATTTATTTTTATTTCTGGTGGCATGTCCTTAGAAGTTGAGATACTGATGCTTATTCCACTCTTTTTTTGGATTTTTGGTTTTTTTGTCCTTCCTTCTCTATCTGATTCAAATTGACTGTTTAGGTTTTTAATTAGAGAATTAAAAATCCTGTCTAATCCCATAGGAATTTTTATTTCATTAGAAGACATGAAATCATCTCTTCCCAACATACCCCAATCCCCATCTTTAGAGTTAATTAAATTTCCACAATTAGGGCAGAACTTATAACTACTATTTATTCTTTCTCCACATTTTTTACACTTTTTTTTCTTAAACATGTTTACAGATATCTGTATCTGTTTAAATAGTTTATGCTTATTTTTTTGAATTATTATATTAATCTAAATCATTTGAATGTTAGATATTTTTTAATGTGGGCTATCTCATGAAATTCTTCAGCAAGGGTTGGTTTTGTTTCTTTAAATATTAAATTTTCTAAATCTCTTGGACCCCTAAATTTCTTTGTTTTTTTCACTTCTTTTATTCCTTTGATTCCAAAAGATACAACAATTATTCTTGCTATGGCGCTTATGATGAAGATGAGGAAGAGAGGTTCTATGAAACTTGTTTTCAATATTTTAATGAGAAGAGCTCCTATGCTTGCTCCAATAAATATTCCAATGCCTCCTAATATGTTATAATAAGAAACAGCTAATCCTCTTTTGGATTGGCTTACATTATCATATATGAAGTTTCCTGCTGCGAGGTTAAATCCTGCCCAAGTTATTCCACTAACAAATGGAGGTACTAAAATTAAATAAATTGGGGAAGGGGAAAGAATCCATAATAAAGGAATTGTTGGAATTAAAATTGCCGTAATTTGAAGAGTTCTATAATTACCATATTTATCTGCAAATTTTCCCCAAATTTCCATGATAACTGTTGAAAACACTACTACTGCTATTGTAATTATCATATAAACTGAATAACTAAATTTCAAATAACGAAGTAAATATACTGCAAGTAAGGGTGCTGAAATGCAGTTTGATATATGAAGTAAAGTTCTGAATATTGTAAACTTTCCAAAATTGTTTTTTGGGGCTTTTGCCAAAAAATCCCAAAAAGAGAAGTAATATCCTTTCTTGAGTTTTATTTTTGGTTCATATTGTTTTTTGAAAGTTTTCCAAGATGCTAATCTGCTCAATAATGCCAACGAAAATAAAATAATAAAACCAAGCATAACCCAATTATTTTTTTTAAAATAATCCAAGAAGAAAGAAGCAGAAATTGCTAATACAACTGAAACAAATCCTGTGATTAAATTTCTTTTTGAGAACCATCTTCCACGATATTTGTCATCAACAATATCTCCTGCCCAAGAGAACCAAATAGGTGATGTAATATTCATGATAATAACATAGATAGAGAAAGATAACAAAAGCAGAAAAGGGAGGGTATTTACTAAAATTCCCTTGTAAAATAAAATAGCTATTGCAATTAATGGTAGCCACATTAGGGATTCAAAGAAAACTGCCTTGAGGATTATTTTTTTTCTTGAGTATTTTTCAATTAATCTTGAGCTCCACATCTGACTTATGGGTCCTAAAAGTCCAGAAATAGCACTTAATAAAGCTACTAAAGAATTACTCGCATTAATTGTTATTGCAAATGGAGAGACAAAACGTTCTCCAAAAGAGCTTTTTGCTGAAGAAAATATTCCTTCCTTAATGCAATGTACTCTTGCTCTATATTTTCTCTCTTTTATTTTGGGAGAATCTTTTTCTTTTTTCACCATCTTTTTCATTTAATTACAAAACAAGATTAATAAAGTTTTTTAGATGCGCCATGCGGGAATCGAACCCGCATCATTGGCTTGGGAAGCCAGTATTCTGCCACTAAACTAATGACGCTTTATTTGATATATATTTTAGAATTGATAAATTTTTATATAATCTAATGTTTTTGTTTAAGTATGCCAAGGAAGAAAAAAGAAAAGCCTGATATTAATATTTTAGATCCAAAAGCCACACTTGAAGAAGCAGTTGTGTGTAGCAGGCTTGGAAGAACAATTGCAAGTTTTGGCTCTACGTTGACTGGTAGAGAAAAACGTGATGCACAATTAGTTTATTATCTCTTATTAGCAAAAAAGGAATTTTCAGAAAGGTGGCCTGTTACAGCGAAAATTTCAAAAGAAAAAATATCAAAGAAAACAACTCCTGCAGAGGCTATTAAGTGGTTTGCCAAAAAATATCCTGAAGAAGCTGAACCTTTACTTTCAAAACTTGAGCAGAGATATAACGAACCAGAGACATCAATTATTTATGGAGTTCGTCAAGGTAAGGATTTGTCAGATGAATATTATGTTAATGTTTTAGTTGATATATTAGAAGTCCCACGACAAGAAGCTGCTGTTATGTATCATGGAGTAATTAAACCACAAATTCAAAGAATGAAAGAAGAGGAAGGATTAGTGAAGGTTGTTATGAAGTAAGGTTAGTTTTTTATATCCTAATTCTCTAATTCTGATATGGTAAAGAAATTTTATGTAACAACACCCATATATTATCCAAATGATATTCCACATATTGGGCATGCTTATACAACTATAGCTGCAGATGTTTTAGCTAGATGGAACAAGATTTTAGGAAGAGACGTTTTCTTTCTTACAGGAACTGACGAGCATGGGAAAAAAATCGAGAGTGCTGCAAAAAAGAAAAGAAAAAATGTGAAAGAATTTGTCGATGAACTGATTCCAAAGTTCAAGGAATCTTGGAAAAAATTAGATATAGAATATGATAAATTTATTAGAACTACTGACAAGACTCATGAAGAACTGGTTAGGAAAATTTTGCAGAGAGTTTTTGATAAAGGAGATATTTACAAGGGAGAGTATGAGGGTTATTATTGTACTGAATGCGAGGCGTATTACACAGAAAAGGATTTGGAGAATTACTGTTGTCCTATTCACAAAATAAAAGTTGAAAAATTAAAAGAAGAGAGCTATTTTTTCAGATTATCTAAATATCAAAAAGAACTTTTGAATTTCTACAGAAAGAATGAGGAATTTATATCTCCTAAATTTCACAGGCAAGAAATTCTTAATCGTGTTGAGGAAGGATTGAATGATTTGAGCATTTCTAGGACAAATTTTGATTGGGGGATTAAATTACCTTTTGATGATAAACATGTTTGTTATGTCTGGTTTGATGCTCTGACAAATTATATTTCTGGAATTGATTATCCTAAGGCAAAATTCAAAAAATATTGGCCTGCCGATGTTCATCTAATTGGAAAAGATATTCTATGGTTTCATGCTGTTATCTGGCCTGCGATATTGATATCATCTGGCATTGAGTTGCCTAAAAAAGTTTTTGCTCATGGTTGGTGGACTTTTGATAAAGAAAAAATTTCAAAATCCCGAGGAAGGGTAATTAATGTTGATGAATTAATTTCCATTGTAGGTGTTGATTCAGCGAGGTATTTTTTGTTGAGGGCTACACCTTTTGGACAAGATGGAGATTTTTCAGAAGGAGCTTTAATTGAGAGGCATAATAATGAGCTTGCGAATAAACTAGGGAATTTGATTTCAAGAGTTTCTAGTTTGATTGAAAAAAATGGAATTAAAAAAACAGAAAATAAACTTTTGAAAAAATTGAATATTAAGAGGATTGAAAATTTATTTGAAAGTTACGAGTTTGATAAAATTTTGAATGAGATTTTTAGTTTTATTGATGTTTGTAATGAATATGTTCAAAGTAAGAAACCGTGGGAAACAAAAGACAGCAGAGTTCTTTATGAATTATCTGATTCAATTAAAGTGATTGGGATTTTACTTTATCCATTTATACCTTCTACAAGCGAGAAAATCTCAAAACAATTTGGATTTAAAATTGATTTTAAGGAGATTGAAAAACCCTTAAAAATAGGAAAAATTAAAAAAGCAGAGATTTTATTTAATAAGATAAAATGACAGAAGGAATAGTTGAATTTGATGACTGGCAAAAGCTTGATTTAAGAGTTGGACAAATTATTGAAGTTGAAGACATAGAAGGAGCTGATAAACTTTATAAGATTGTTATTGATGTTGGTTCTGATACAGAAGACGAGAAATCTTCTGTCCCTAAAACTTCTGAGCGTGCCTCCGCACACGAAACTGTTAAAGAGGTTTTAGGTAAGAGAACAGTCTGCGCTGGTTTAAAACAATATTATTCTAAAGAAGATTTGATGAATAAGAGAGTTATTTTGTTTGTGAATTTGACTCCGAGAAAAATGAGGGGGATTGAAAGCCAAGGAATGATTCTTGCTGCTGTTAGTGATAATGAAAGCAAAGTTAGATTAATTCAACCTGATGCAGAGATTGAAGTTGGAAGTCGAGTGATGTGATTTTTATTTGATTTTAATATTCTTTTATAATTTCTGGTGGACCTAAATAATCTTCTCCTCTCCAGAAATGTATGGTATAACCCATAAATTTTTTATCATAAATTTGATAATGAACGACTGCCCTATCTGCATCCTTTCTTTTTAATAAATTTTCAGTAGTCTTATTTATCTTTTTTTTCCATCCTGTTGGAAACATTTTTTCTAAATTAGAAAGGTCTGTTTGTACTTCTGGTATATGAATTTCTATTTTCATATAATTTGGATATAATTACTCTTTAAATAAATTTTAGTTGTTCGATATATATTTAAGAATATTCATTTTTATTCTCTAAAACTTAATTTATTAAGAATTCTTGTTAGTATTTTTTCCTTATCTTTATCTGAATTATATGCTACATTAAGGAGTTTTGCTGCAATTTCTTTGTAAGCCCGAGCAGATTTGCTTTTTGGATGAGTATTGATAACAGCTCCTTTTAGATTTAAAGATTTTTGAATGTTAATATCTTCAGGAATCATTCCAAGGATTGGAACTTCTAACATCTCCTTTACTGTCTCTGGCTGCATTTCTATCTTGTTTTTTTTGACTTTTGTTATGATAATTCCTAATATAGGTTTTTTTAGTTGTTCTGCTATTTTTATTGTTTTTAATGCATCTGTGATTGCAGGTATTTCAGGATTTGTTACTATAATTAATTCATCTGCCATCTCAATTACAGACATTGCCTCAATTCCAAGTCCAGCAACGCTGTCAACAATAACATAATCTGAAATTTTTTTAAAATCCTTTTTAAAATCCTTCATTCTCTCTGGCTTTATTTTTTTTAATTCCTTTATTGATAAAGAAGAGGGCATAATTTTTATTCCTGATTCATGTTCATAAACAGCCTCAAATACCTCTGCCTTTTTTAATAATACTTCATTTAAATTTATTGGAACTTCCGGAGAATTTAAATGAATTCCTATATTTGGTGTTGATAAATTTCCGTCAATTATTAAAACATCTTTTCCAAAATAATTTATAGCTGCTCCTAAATTTATAGCTGTGGTGGTTTTTCCAACACCCCCTTTCCCAGATGTGATAACAATTATCCTTGACATTTTATTATAATATCCCAGAATTTTTAATTCTTTTTAGCTTAAAAGAAACTGCTTTGTATTACTTATAAACTTTTCTAACTTTTCAGCGTATATTTTCAGTTGCTCCAAATTTATACTTATTTCTTTTCCTCTATAAAAAACTTTCAATGTAACGTTTTTTCTGAATTCTCCAATTCTCTCTGTTCTTAATTCTTCAATTTTTCTGAACATCCCATACATGTCCATTACTTCTAAAAATTCTTTGTTTTTTTTGAATAGTTTTCTTATTTGCTCTATTTTTCCCACAGGATTTAAAGATATTGAAGAAATTCTTTTTTTCTTTTTTGCGTGTTTTAATATTTCGTTGATGCTCGTCTCAATCATTTTTCTCCATCTTAGAATTAAATTCATTATGACATCACAAGTTTTTGTATACTTTAAACTGACATATAGCAAATGGTCTGCACTTATTTTTTCTTGAATTATTTTTTCCATATTAAAATCTTCTATAAATTTTTTAGAAGTGTATAACATTAAGATTAAGGACTTTTTATATTTTTCTTAAAATTTGCCCTTCTAATGTATAAATAATTTATGTGATTTATTAACTAAATTTTTATAAGATGTAAAAAATAATTTTAGATATGGATGACGAATATTATATGAGGGAAGCACTTAATGAAGCTGGAACTGCCTTGAAAGAAGGAAATTTTCCAATTGGGTGTGTGATTGTTTTAGATAATAAGATTATTTCTTTAGATCATAATCAAGTATATACCTTAAAAAATAGAACTGCTCATGCTGAGATGATGGCAATTAATAAAGTTGCTGGAAAATTATTTGATAAAAATACTAATGCTATTTTGTATACAACATATGAGCCTTGTCCAATGTGCTTTGGAGCTATTATATTAAATACTATTGAAAGGGTTGTTTGTGGTATTGATTTAGATGAGAGTGGTGCTTTGCATATTAGAGATAACATGCCTCCGGCATTTAGGCAGGAACGCTATCAATTTGAAATTACTCGTGGAGTGCTTGCAGAGGAATGTTCCAAAATTTTCATGAAATCAAAACAAGCACAAAGTTTACTGAAAAAAGGAAGAATAAAAGATTATAGATTAAGAAAATTAAATATTTAATTACTGTTTTCTTAGAATTACCTCCTTGCTTTTTTTCAGAACATTTTTTGCTATTAGCAAAAATTCCTTGATTTTCTCAACTGTTAAGCTTTTTTGTTCTAAATTTTCTGATAAAATTATAATTTTTTCATTTTTTACAAATTCAAAAGAACTTTGTTTGTGATTTTCAACAATCTCAAATAACTCAATAATCATCTCTATTTCTTCTTTTGTTATTTTGTATCTTGGAGCACATTTTTCTCTGAAGGTTCTGAAATTTGTTTTTGGATCTTTGTATAATCTTATTCTCTTGTAGAGGTATTCATATTGGAGTATTGAGTTTATGCAGTTGGTTATAACAATCTTTGTTTCTGAGAGTATCTTTAAAAGAAGTTTTTTGTCTTTGACTAATGGAAAAGTTATATAAACTAAATGGTCTGCTGTCTTGATTATTCTCTCTGCTTCAGCGAGATATTCAATGAATTTTTCCATGATTTATTGAGGGATTTAGAATTATTATATTTGTTGGTGTTAAGAAATATCAATTAATTTTTGGAACATAACATGGAACTTCGATTATTTCATATTTGGTAATAATACATTTTGGTATGTCAATAACTTTTGTTGGAACATACTCATTGTCTTGTCTTACAAAATTGGTTGGAAGAGGTACTTTAATCATCTCATGTTCAATAGGAACTAATTTTTTTACTAAAATAACTTCTTTCCCAATCATTTCATTCACCTAACTCCAAAATAACCTCAGCGAGATCACCTGTTTTTTCTAAAGCTTCTTGTGCTTGTTCTTTTGTGCAATTAGTTTTTTCTATCACTGTTTTAATATCATCTTCAGAAATTAGAGGAGAAGAAGTTTCTTTATTAATGTCTCCTGTGATTTGAAAACTTTCTTGTCCCTGCATTTTTATTTTTGTTACAGAAGGAGATTCAATTATTATCTTGCTGTCATCTGTTTTTTCAATTATAACTCTTGAAGCGGGGATTTCCTCTTGACTGATCCCCATCTGCTTCATAACTGCTTGCATTTTTTTTGGATTTAATCCTGGAAACATTTTTTTAATTATCAGAGAGATTATTTATAATTTGTGGTTTAAATTTCTTGCTCGCTAACACTCGCAAATTTCTATAACAGACAATTTTAACTAAAGAACATACCTAAAAAAATTCTAAATCCAATTATTAATATTATAAATGCAATTACATAGGTTGGTTTTAGGTTGAATTTACTTGAATATTCTTCGCTAAATCTCGTTAATCCGCCAAATCCGGCTGGCATGTTTATTTTATTATCTGTTGCCATATTAAGTTAAGATATAGATAGTTTTTAAAAGTTTCTTGATTATTACTAACCTATGGCTAAAAATCAAATGGACTTCCATGAAACTAAAAATTTTTCTAAGAAAAATTTTGGCACCGCGAAATCTAGCCGCGCCTCCGCGCGGAAAAATCAACAAGATTTCGCTGCTATTGAAGAAAAATGGAAAAGTTTTTGGGAGAGAGAAAAGATTTACAGGTTTGACTTAAGGAGCAAGAAAAAAGTTTATTCTGTTGATACTCCGCCCCCAACATTTTCAGGAAGGATGCATATAGGACATGCGTGTTCTTATTCACAACAGGATTTTATTATAAGATTTAAAAGAATGAAGGGATTTAATGTATTTTATCCTTTTGGAGTTGATAATAATGGGCTCCCCACAGAAAGGCTTGTTGAAAAAACAAAAAAAATCAAGTCAAAAGAAATGCCTCGTGAGGATTTCATAAAATTCTGTATGGATTTTGTAAATAAAGAGTTTCCAGGATTTGTGCAGGATTGGAAAAATATTGGAATAAGTTGTGATTGGAATATTATGTATGCGACGATAGATGAGCACTCAAGGAGGATTTCTCAATGGAGTTTTTTGGATTTGTACAAAAAGAAACGAATGGAAAGGAGAGATGCTCCTGCGATGTATTGTCCAGAGTGCAGAACAGGAGTTGCGCAGGTTGAGGTTGAAGATAAAGAAATTCCTTCGATGTTCGTTGATATAATCTTTAAGGTTGATGGGAAGGATTTAATTATTTCTACTACAAGACCAGAACTTCTTCCTGCTAGTGTGGCAATGTTTTATCATCCAGAAGATAAGAGATACAAACATTTGAAAGGGAAGAAAGCTAAAGTTCCTCTATTTAACATTGAAGTTCCTATTTTAGAAGATAAAAGAGCAGATCCTGAAAAAGGAACAGGTATTGCTTATTGTGCAACATTTGGAGACCAGACAGATATGGAATGGCAAAAGGCTTATAATCTTCCAATAAAGGAGGCAATAGGGCGTGACGGAAAAATGACTTCCCTGGCTGGAAAATATAATGGAATGACAATTAAAAAAGCAAGAGATGCAATTATTAATGATTTGAAAAAAGAGGGACTTTTGATTAGGCAGGAAAAAATAACACATCTTGTGAATGTTCATGAGCGTTGTGGAACTGAGGTAGAATTTATTAAAAGCAGACAATGGTTTCTGAAATATTTGGATTTAAAAAAAGATATGCTCGGATGGGGAAGTGAACTTAATTGGTATCCAAAATTCATGAAGGGAAGATATGACAATTGGGTTAGGGGATTGCAGTGGGATTGGCTGATTTCTAATCAAAGACATTTTGGAGTTTCATTTCCTGTTTGGTATTGTAAGAAATGCGGTGAAGTTATTCTGGCAAGAGAGGAAGACTTGCCTATTGATCCTATTGAAAATAAACCTCCTGTTAAACAATGTCCAAAATGCAAATCAAAAGAATTTATTCCAGAGACAGATGTGTTTAATACTTGGTTTACTTCTTCAATGACCCCTCAAATTATAGTTCAATTGATGGATAAAAAATTCCAAAGAAAATTGTTTCCTATGAGTTTAAGACCCCAAGCACACGAGATAATCTCTTTTTGGCTTTTTAATACTGTTGTTAAATCGCAGTTGCATTTTAAAAAAAATCCTTGGAAAGATGTTGTGATTTCCGGTTTTGTGACTTTAAAAGGAGAAAAAATGTCAAAGTCCAAAGGAAATGTAATAGAGCCTCAAGAAATCATGAAAAAATATGGGGCAGATGCTTTGAGATTCTGGGCGTCTTCATCCAAACTTGGAAAAGATTTTGATTATCAAGAAAAAGATGTAATTGCAGGAAAGAGATTCCTTACTAAATTAATAAATGCTTCTAATTTTGTTTTTATGAATCTTGAAGATTGGGATGGCAAAAAACCAAAGAAGTTGGAGAAAATTGATGAATTGTTTTTGAGAAATCTAGGAAATGTTATTTTTACTGCAACATCTAGATTTGAGGATTATGAATATTCTCGTGCAAAATTTAATATTGAAGAATTTTTTTGGAAAGGTTTTTGTGATAATTATCTTGAGATTGTTAAGAAGAGAATTTACAATGAAATAGGTGGCAAAAAGAAATCAGCGCAATACACATTATATCAATCTCTTTTAGCAATTTTGAAAATGATGGCACCTTTTACTCCTTTTATCACGGAAGAAATTTATCAAAATTATTTTAGAAAATATGAAAAAGATAAATCTATTCATATAAGTGGGTGGCCTAAGTATGAAAAGGCAAAATTGAAGGATATAGGTTTATCTTTGAATAAATGGTATCTTCTCACAAATTTGATTGCGCGTGTGCGACAGGAAAAAACAAACGCAAGAAAGTCCATGAATTCCAAAATTGTCTTGACACTCGGGAGAGAAGTAAAGAAAAAATTAAAGGATGTTTTGGAGGACTTGGGTTCAGTTACTAATGCTGAAGAAATAAAAGAAGGAAAATTTAATGTGGAGTTTGTTTGATTAGATTATATTATACAGAAGATAAATTTATTTAAATTGAAGAGAGTTAATTGTTTTATGGAACTTTATAGATATGGTTTTTTTAATCCTTTAGTATCTATTATAAACTCTTCGGAGCGTATTGCTAAGCTTGAAAAGAGAATAACTAAATTGCAGAAAGAAAAGAATTTCCTAGAAGATTCTCAATTACCTTTATTTTTTGATGAACTAAATGCTAATTTCATTTGTAGAGATTATTCCAAAGCAACAAATTTAGGAATTGCATCTATTGAAAAAATAGGACCAGAATATTCTACTCTGGGATATGGTCCTGCCGGAAGTTCTAGAGACGATATCATCTTTTTATTCCCACATTTTTACTCTGATTTTAATGATTATAAAGTAATTTTTCAACATGAAACTTTTTTAAAGGATTTGGAAAAAATGATTTTTTTGAAAATTTTAAAAGATATGTCTGGAGACACTCTTATGAATAAAAAAATGGAATATGGGAATACAGAAAAAGTTAGAGGATTTTTTGCTAAAAAAAATGCTCCTAAAAAACTTTTAAAGCGTTTTGAGGATCTTTCTGAGAATATAAAAACTATTACTTCTCTTTAACCAACTATTTTTTAAATACTCTTTCTTTTCTTTTAATATGAAACTAGATAAACCCGAACTTGAGGAGATTTTGGAAGTCTTAGAAAAGTATAAGGGAAAACATACAGAATTAATTACTGTTTATATTCCTGAAGGGTATGATGTTAATTCTGTTCAAAGACAACTTGAAGCAGAAAAGTCTACTGCTAAGAATATTAAATCCAGCACTACGAGAAAAAATGTTGTTGATGCTCTTGATAAAATTGTTAGGCATTTAAAGACACTTAAGAAGACTCCAGAGAATGGACTTGTTTTGTTTTGTGGAAATGTTTCTGAAAATGAAGGACAGCAAGATTTGCAGTTGTGGGATATTGAGCCCCCAATACCATTGAAGGTTAGGTTATATAGATGTGATAAGGAATTTGTTTTAGAGGCATTGGAATCTATGATGGAAGTTTCTGAGGTTTTTGGTTTGCTTGTAATGGATAGAAAAGAGGCGGCCATCGGGTTGTTGGAGGGAAAAAGAATAGAGGTTTTGCAAAAAATGACTTCTGGTATTCCAAGTAAAATCAGGGCTGGAGGGCAGAGTTCACAAAGATTTCACAGAATCACAGAGGGTTTAACAAAAGACTTTTATAAAAGAATTGCTGCAGAAATGAAGAAGATTTTTTTTGACATGCCAAAGCTTAAAGGAATTTTAGTTGGTGGTCCAATTCCTACAAAAGATGAATTTATTGACAATGAGTATATGGCTACTAAATTGAGAGAAAAAATTATTGGGCGTAAGGATATAGGATATGCAGATGAGCATGGTTTAAAATTGTTAGTTGGGGCGAGCCAAGATGTTTTAGAAGATCAGGAAATAATTCACGAAAAAAAGGTTTTAGAAAAGTTTTTTGATAAATTAGGCAAGAATCCAGACATGGCAACTCGTGGCGAAGAAAATATAAGAAATGCTTTGAAATATGGTGCTGTTGAGACTTTGCTTTTGTCTAAAAAAATTCCTAAAAAACTTTCTAAGGAATTAATTAGTATGGCAAAGAATACCGGTTCAAATATTGAGATTATTTCTTTAGATACTTCTGAAGGAGAGCAGTTTAACAATCTTTCAGGGATAGGGGGAATTTTAAGGTTTAGAGTTTAGAATAAATCAACAACCCAATTTGGAAGTCGGCCAGTGTCATTACAATGATAAACTTTGTGGATTATTTGATTAAATCTTCCTTTTAATTTAATATTATTATCTTCTATTAATTTCTTATTTTCTTTTGAGATTTTTAGTTGTGGTGGTTTGAATATTTCTGGTTTAAAACCAAAACACTCTTCAAAGATGTTTATTCCTTCCTGAAGATATTCACTATTTTTGTTTGTATTGAATTCTTTAAATTCATGTGTTACTCCATGCAATCCAAGTGTTTTGTTTAAGCTTAAGATATAGTTACACCATGTTTTGTTTTCAGAAATTGATTTATTATTGAATTTTGGAATTATCCATAAAATGCCACTTTTTTCAACATATTCTTTTTGACAAGGAATTTCTTGAGAAACATCATCAATTTCTTGAGGAGAAATTAATCTTATAAGAAATAAGTCAAATATTAAAAGGATAATAATTAAGATTATAATTATGAATGTTGTTTTTTTGTTCATGTTGTTTTTACTACACTCAAATTTTTAAATCCTACTTCTTTCTTTTTAATTAATGGATATTACAAGCAAGACTATAAAAGAAATTGACGCTAAAAATTCGCAAGCGAATTTTGGCGCCACGAAATCTCAGACTGCGCCTTCGCGCAGAAGTAGGAGAAAAGATTTCGTCGGTGAAACAAAACAAAAAGAAGATTTGAAAACCCTTGAGGCTATTTTTTTTGTTTCGGGAAGATTTCTGAATATGCAGGAATTAGTTTCTCTTACTGATTTAAATCCTGTTATAATCAAAGAGTTGATTGAAGATCTTCAGGAGAAATATGAAAAACAAGAGTCAGCAATTGAAATTATTGAAAAAAGTGGCATGTGGAAAATGGATGTTAGACAAGAATGCTCTCACATAATAAACAAGTTAGCTACTGGCTCCTCTGAATTTTCAAAAGCAGAGCAAGAAACTTTGGCGATTATTGCGTTTAAGCAACCAATTAAACAATCAGTTATAATTAAGATTAGGGGAAATAAGGCTTATGACCACATAAAGAAGTTTGCTGAACTGGATTTAATTAAAAAGAAAAAGACAGGACACACTTATGAGCTGAGTTTGTCTGATGAGTTTTATGATTATTTTGGGGTGAAAGATTCTGATAGTAAATTACAAGAATCTTTAAAAACAAAACTAACTGAAGAGTAAAATGGAAGTTCTTCCAATTATTTATCTGGGGTATATGTTTATAGCTATTTATTTTCTTTCTTTATTTTTATCATTATATGTAAAGAACAGAAAAGAGTTGTTTAATTGTCCTAAGACCAAGAAAAAATATTCTATTTCTGTTTTGGTTCCTGCTTTTAATGAAGAAAAAACAATAAAAGATACAATTAAGGCTATTTTTGCTTCGGATTATCCTATAAAAGAGTTGATAGTTTTGAATGATGGTTCTAGTGATAATACAGAAAAAGAAGTTAGGAAATTATTGAAGAAATATTCAAAACTGAAACTAATAAACAAGGAAAATTCTGGAAAAGCAGATTCCTTGAACCAAGGCATTAAATTAGCTGAGGGAGAGCTTATTGCAGTTGTTGATGCAGATAGTTATCCTGCTGAAGATTCTTTTGGGAAATTAATTGGTTTTTTTGATGATGAAAAAGTTGGGGCTGCAACTTGTGTTTTTGTTCCAAGAAATAGAGAAAAGTTTATGGAAAAATTGCAAGTAATTGAATATAATGTGATTGCTTTTACAAGGAAACTTTTAGAGTATGTTGATGCTATTTATGTGACTCCAGGACCTTTGGCATTGTACAGAAAATCTGCACTTGTGAAGATTGGTGGTTTTGACAAAAAAAATTTGACAGAAGATATAGAAACGACATGGCATTTGGCTTATGAAGGTTATAAAAGAAAAATGTGTTTATTAACTTCTGCGACGACTAGTGTTCCTAATAAGACTAAAGCATGGTATAAACAGAGAAGAAGATGGAATATTGGAGGATTGCAATGTATCTCAAAGTACAAAAAATATTTTTTAAAAAAAGGCATGCTTGGTTTTTTTATATTGCCTTTTTTTGTCATGCAACTTTTTTTGGGTTTGTTAGGGTTGAGTATATTTGTTTATTTAATGACAACAAGAATTCTTGAAAATTACCTTTTCGCTAGATATTCAATACATGTGGGAACACCACTTGTAACGATGAATGATTTTTTAATAACTCCAAGTTTTCTTAATTATTTAGGTGTTATTTTATTTATTGCCGGAGCAGTCTTTGCTATTCTGGTTTTATTTATTATGAAAGAAAAAATTTTGAAGAAACAAAACATTTTTAATATACTATTCTATTTTATTTTTTACCTTTCAATATATCCTTTTATTATGATAACTGCTCTTTATCATTTTTTTAGGGGAACTGGTAAGTGGAGATAAAATGGCTAAAAATCAGAAATATGTTTTTTTGCAGGCATTAATAATAACTTTTGTTATTTTTAATATTGGAATATTTCTTGGTTATATGTTAGAATCTTCTAGAATTAACAAAGTAAATGAGTGGTATCTTGAAGCAGAATTAGATCTTTTAGACCAGAGAATACAAAAAGATGCCTTTGAGATTATTGAGCTTGACTGCGATGCAATGACTGAAGAAAACATAAATTTTGCAGACAGAATTTTTGAAGAGGCTTTGGTTATAGATAAATATGAAAAAGCAAATAGAATCAACGACGAAATAATTTTTCAACACAAGAAATATGACCTTTTGAGAACTTTGTTCTGGATTAATAGTATGAGGATAAAGGAAAAATGTAATTCTGATTATCATAATTTGGTTTACTTTTATCAGTATAATGATGCTTCAATTGAACAGAAATCTAAACAAAGGTTTTTTTCAAGTTTGTTGTTTGAAATAAAGCAGGAAAAAGGAGACAAAGTTATGCTAATTCCAATAGCAGCAGACAATAATCTTTCTGCAATTAATTTGCTCTTGGGTAAATATAATATAAAAGAACTGCCCGTTATTCTGATTGACGAGAAGGTGAAATTAACCGATGTTGAGAACATGGAAGACGTTATAAAGTATTTGGGTTAATATGTTTCTTATCACAATAATATTAAAAAATACTCCTATATCTATTTTTTTATGGAATGCTTTAAATGTGGAGTCTCTGGAAGTAGGGTGAGATTATTTGATGTGATTTCTGATAGGGGAATTGTGAAAATTTGCGAGAAATGTTTTTCTGAAGAAGACATGCCTATTGTTAGAAAGCCGAGTAGTTTTCAACTTTGGGAGACTAAAAATAAGCTCCCGTCATCTAGACAAACTGTTTATGAGAGGCTTTCTCATATGTCTGGAATTAAAAAAGCAGATAATATTTCTGAAAGAAATAGAGAATTATTAGATAAGCAAGAAACTACTTTAAAAGATATTATAGATAAAAATTTGGAGAGAAGTTCTTGGAAGATTGTTCCAAAAGATGATTTGGTTGATAATTTTCATTGGATTATTATGAGGGCAAGGAGATTAAAACATTTGACTCAAAGTCAGTTTGCTAGGGCAATTGCAGAGCCTGAAGCAACAATTAAGATTTTGGAGGAGGGTGTTCTTGTTGAAGGAAGTTATAAAGTTATTAATAAAATTGAGAATTATCTGGGAATTAAACTTGTAAAAAAAGAAGCTGTTGGAAAGGTGAGGGAGTTTGATAAAAAAATTGATTTTGATCCAATAACTGCTAAGACACTTACAATTTCTGATTTGAAGGAAATGAAGCAAAAAAAAGAAGGGGAGATTTTTAAAAAGCCAGAGAGGAAGATTGAAGAAGATGAATCTATAGAAAATCAAAATAAGGATTTATCTAAAGAAGAAATTGATGAAATAATTTTTAGGGGCAAATGAAAATCTTTATAAACAAATTTTCTTCTAATTTATTATGGAAATCAAAGATTTCCAAATATCCAAACTCTTATTTGGATGAATTAAACGAGTTCGAATATAATGGAAATAAATATTCTTAAAAGTTCAAAGAATGAAATTGAATTTGAAATTGAAAGTTTGACAATAGTGGAGATTCTTAGAGTTTATCTTAATAAAGATCCTGCTGTTAGTTTTGTAGTGTGGAAAAGAGAACATCCAACTGAAAAACCAATTATGTTGGTTAAGACAAAAGGAAAGACTGCAAAGAAAGCTATAAACGATGCTGTTAATTCTATAACAAAGGAGCTTGATAAATTAGATAGTGACTTTAAAAAGTTGAGGTAATTTTCTGCCCACAAAAACCTAACCTATGCCTACGCACGGAACTTAGAAATGATTTTTGTTGTTTAAAAAATTGAAGTAATTTTATTACAATAATGTTTATAAATTAATGTCTTTTTATTTGAAAATGACAAAAGATCTTGACCAAAGACTTGAAAAGAGAAATAAAGAAATTAGAATAGTTCGTCTTAATGAACTAAGACATGGAGAGGTAGTTAAATATTCTACTGGTGTAATGGGTTATGATAATTATTTGGTTGTCGAAGAGGTTGAAGATGGAAAAGTTCGTGGTCAGATTGCAAGTTCTATAGGAGTTAATGCTGTTTCAATAGAAGATCTTGCAAAGAAAAAAGTATATATTGCTCATTGGGATGAATACTGATTTTATCATAACAATCCTTATTAATATTAGTTCTTTTAATTTGTTATGGCAGAAAGAGACCGAATTTCAGCAGGAAGTTTTGATTTAAATAAGTGGTTGGCTGGAGGTTATGAGAAGGGAATTATAACAATGATTGCTGGCCCTCCCGGGTGCGGAAAGACGAACTTTTGTATTTTGGCTTCCTGTAGTCAGGCAAAAAAAGGAAACAAGATTATTTTTGTTGATACAGAGGGGGGGTTTTCTGTTGAGAGAGTTAAACAGGTTGTTGGAGAGGATTACGAAAAGATTTTAGAGAACATTTTCTTGTTAGAGCCGACGAGTTTTGAAGAGCAGAAAAAATGCTTTTTGAAGTTGTTGAATAAAATAAAAAAAGAGCATGTTAATTTGATTGTTGTTGATGGAATGGCTATGCTCTATAGACTGGAATTAGGAGACGCTGTTAAATCAAAGGACGATAACGAGATAAAATTGGTTAATAGAGAAGTTGCAAAGCAAATGAGAGTTCTTGCAGAAATTGCTCGGAAACAGAGGATTCCTATTATTATTACTAACCAAGTTTATACAGGATTTTTGTCTGAGGAGGATTGGAAAAAAGGAGTTCAGAGAGAAGTAAATATTGTTGGAGGAGATTTGCTTAAATATTGGAGTAAATGTATAATTGAATTGAAAAATGATGGTGGTAAAAGAAAGGCTGTTTTATTAAAACACAGAAATTTGCCTAAAAAAGAAATGAGTTTTGATATTAGGGAAAAGGGTGTTTTCAAAAGAGGGTGGATTTAATCATATTTTATCATCTAAATGTTTTTATATTTCTTTGACTATTGAATTTTATGGTAGAAAATGATGTTGTAGATTCTTTAGAAGAAATAGCTTCAAAATATTCACTTGCTCTTATGGATACTTCTTTTTTTTCTGAATCTTTTAGAAATAAAAAAAATTTAATAACTGTTAGGGGCATAGATTCAGTTAAAGAAAAAGCAAATATAATTGAAAAAGAGCATCAATTTAGAATTATGTTGATAGATTATCTTGAGAGAGGATTTCCTTATTTTATTACATATCCTGTTTCTAAAGAATATTCAGGAATACGTCATTATCCTTATAAGAAAATTATTAGAAAAATGGGTTCTAATAATAGAGAATTATTGAATTTAAGAAGACAAATAAGAGATTCAGAAAAAGAAAAAAGAAGATTAATTGATATCTTTGAAGAGAATGATAAAATTCTTCAATTGAGTGAAGAAGAGAAATCTCTTTATGATGTTTTTTCTGAAAAATATTATTTTTTTAAAAATGTGTATGAATTAAGTGATGTTGATTTTGATTTGTTTATTTCTGGAGCGGTTTTATCAAAAGCAAGAAATTCATCTGCTTTGGCTTCAAATGATTTTGGAATTGTTCATGCATGGAGGTGTTTTTTAAAAAAAGAAAATATTAGTCCTAACCAATTTGGGTTTTTTGTTAAAAGAGGAATAAATTTTTATTGGAAATTGACATAAACTGTTTAAGCCATTATATTAACTCTTTTTTAGTGTTCGTAAATTAATATAAACTCTTTTAACCTTTATTTATTATGGGTGACATCAAGTTTCAGATTATAAAAAAGATATCTGAAATTAATTTTAAACATAGAGATTTGAATAAAATATCTCAGATAGATAGCATTTCTCCTCCGAGTGTTTTTATTGGCTCCAAATTGAAATATCCTTTGGTTAATGTTGGAATCTTGTCTCCTTTAGAGAGAGATGAAAATGCGTGGGTTTATGATGACGCGAAATATTGGGCTGAAAATGATTTTCAAATTGGAGAAGTTATTAAGCTAAGGGACAATTTGTTGAATTCTCGGTTTCAGTCAAAAGTTACCGATGTGAGGTTGAACAAAAAATTTGTTGAAATTGCAAGGGATGTCGCTATTGCTTCCAAGCCTGTTGATGTTGAAATTGAATTTAAAAAAAACATCAGTGTTAACAAAAACAAAGACAGAATTTTGACTCCTCTTGGAATGAGGGCTGGTTTAAAAAAAGTAAAAATTACATCTAATGTTAAGATATCCCAAAAAGTTGATAAAGTTATTAATGATGAGCTCAAGGCTTCAGAAGGAATGGATTTGCTGTATAAAAATAATCTTGATGAATATGCCCTGAGCAAAATTTTGAGTGTGGGTGTTTTGGGTTTGAAGAAAAATAAAAGGCTTGTTCCTACGAGATGGAGCATTACTGCTACAGATGATACAATTGGAAAAAATTTGATGAAAAATGTTAGAGATTATAAATGGATTGAGAATTACAATTTGTTTTTTGGAGAATTTTTAGGAAACCAGTATATGATTTTGTTTTTTCCGAATCTTTGGGGTTATGAGCTTTTTGAACTTTATCTTCCTAAAAGTTCATGGAATCCTTCTAATGAGATTAGGGCTTCGACAGACTATGAAAATTATTCTGGAAGAAAGGCTTATGCATTTAATACAGCAGGAGGTTATTATGCTGCCCGTCTTCCTATTTTGCAGTATTTGAATAATATAAAAAGACAAGCAAGTGTTTTAGTTATTAGAATTGAGACTCCTTCTTACTGGGCTTCGCTTGGAGTATGGGTTGTTCGAGAGAGTGTGCGTAAAACTTTGAAAAAAGTTGCAATGAAATTTAATAGCAGAAAGGAATTGATAGAGGGTGCTAAAAAGATAGGAAACAACAAATTTAATACAGAAAATCAAGGATTTTCTGACCCCCAAACTTCGGGGGGCGCCTTCGCACGTAATACTAAACAAAAAGTTTTAGGTTTTAATATTTCTGATATTTTGAAGAAAAGTAAGTTGTTAGAACAAATCAAATCTCAGACTAATCTGCGGAAGTGGTTTTGATTATTCTTCTTCACTTTTTTGCTTCTCTCTATACTTCTCAATTCTTTCCTTGTTCTTTGGGCATTCGGGATTGAAACAAAATTCCCAAGGACGTTTGCCTCTTGATAAACGTCTTAACATAGGAAAACCACACTCTTCACATATTTTGTCTATTTTTTTAATTGTACCATTTGGAGGAAGGGAATAAGTTGTTTTGCAATTTGGATAAGCATCACAAGCCACAAAATACCTTCGAGTTTTTTTGGAATATGTTATTGCCAAATTACCCTTTTTGCATACTGGACAAGCACATAATCTATTTTCTATTTTTTGCTGTTCCATTTGTTGAACGTTTGCTATTAAAAGTTCTTTTCCTATTTCTTTTTCATTTTTCTTGAAATCTTTTGCTATTTTTGTTATTGTTTGTTTTGCCTTGTCAATAGTCTTTTTCTCCCTTTCTTCGAAATTATTTTTTAATTTTTGGATTGACTCCATTTCATTTTCAAAACTTCGCGTTAGTTCTTCATCAATGATTATAGGTGAATATTTTTCTAATGTCGAAATTAAAGACATGCCCAAAGGTGTTGCTTCTATGCTCTTCTCCTTGATGTAATTCCTTTCATAAAGTGTTTCAAGTATTGATGCTCTTGTAGATTTTGTTCCCAAATTTCTTTTTTCAAGTTCAGAAATTATAGAGGCAGGAGAATATCTTTTTGGAGGTTGTGTTTCTTTTTGCTCTGTTCTTGAATTTATTATTTTGACTTCACCTTCTAAGTCAGGAATTTTGATTTCTTTTGACTTGGTGGGATAAATTTCCATCCAGGCTTTTTTTATTATTAAAGAACCTCTTGCTGAGAATTTTAATTCATTTATCGTTGCTGAAACTGTCTTGTTTTCAATTATCGCATCTTCACAGAATAAGGAAAGGAATCTTTTTACAATTAACTCATAAATTTTTTCATCACTTCCGGAAAGAATTTGTTTATTTCCTGTTGGGTAAATTGAAGGATGGGCAGGATCTGATTTCTTTCCTTCTCTTGGTTTTTGCTTTGTGATTAACTTTTCAAAATTGTATTCTCTTGCCAACTTCTTTAGAATTTTTTTGTAATCTATTGAATCTGGAAGCTTTTGACTGGATGTTCTTGGATAGGATATCAATCCAGCAAGATAAAGTGATTGTGCTATTTGTAAGGTTCTTGAGGGTGTTATTCCATAAAATTTATATGCTTCTATTTGAAGAGTAGTTAAATTAAAAGGAGGATTTGGTGGCCAGATTTTTTCTGTTTTTTTTGTCTGTGCCTGTGCTTTTTTTCCCTTTAAATTTTCAAAATTCTTTAATTCTTCTTTGTCGAAGATATCTTTGACATATTTTAGTTCTAAAACAGAAGAATTTTTGATGGTTATGAAAACCTGCCAGAAAGGTTTTGGTTTAAATATTTGAATTTCTTTTTCTTTTTGCACTATCAAATTCAAAGCAGGACCTTGCACCCTCCCAATTGACATTATTTTGAATCTTCCTGTTGTTTTTATAGAGTTCATTAATGCCCTTGATAAATTTATACCATAAAACCAGTCTAGATAATGCCTTGTTTCTCCCGCAATTGCTTGCCCCCAATTTAGGTGGGGGGATTTTTTGTCATAAGCCTTGTTTAATTCTTCTGTTGTTAATGTGGAGAATTTCATTCTTTTTGCGTCTTTTTGACTGCAGACAAATCTTACAATGTTTAATCCAATTACTTCTCCTTCAATATCATAGTCTGTTGCTATTGTCAGGCTTCCAGAATTTTTTGCGAG
>CAZHRM010000006.1:0-24794 GCA_964534855.1 Candidatus Woesearchaeota archaeon | reverse complement strand
AGTTTTTTGTAAAAATTAATTAAGGGTTGGGTTTGTTTTTTGTAAACTTCTAATCTTTGTTTGACTGTTTCTTCATTGTCATCATCTCTTTGAATTAATTCTCCTTGGCATTTGTCACAAGCATTTTCTATTACTGGATTCATTGGAGGCATTCTTATTCCTTTCCTATTTATATTTGCAATGTTGTAAATGTCTCCACAATTCTTGCAAACTCTTCTTGCACAGATTTTTTCAATTAAAATGTCTTCGGGAATAACTAGGTTGAGAACAACATCAATTTCTTTTAATCCTTGAAGAACTTTTGCTTGAGCTATTGTTCTTGGAAAACCATCGAGAATAAAACCTTTCTCACAATCTTCCTTAGAAATTCTTTGTTTTAACATTTCAATTACTATTTCATCTGGAACAAGTTCCCCTTTATCCATAACTTCTTTTGCTTTAATTCCAATTGAAGTTGAATTTTTAATGTTCTCTCTAAGAATATCTCCTGTTGAAATATGGGGAATGTTGTGTTGTGACGAAATTCTTTTTGAGTATGTTCCTTTACCACTTCCAGGCGGGCCTAAAAATATTTTTTTCATAATTATTATTCTAAATACTCCTTTAAAAATCTTTTTAGAAAAAAACATTTATAAAGTATATTATCTAATTTTATTTATTAAAAGATGGTGGTGAAAATTAATAAATTATTCTTATTAGCAATATTGTTAGTTTTTTCTATTTTGTTTGCTGTTAATTTTGTATTAACAGATTTTGTTGATGATGGAAGTACTGTTCAGAATGTTGCAGATTGTGGAGTACTTAATACCTCTAATGCTACTTATACCTTAACTCAGCCAATAGGTTCTGGAGCAGACGGCGATTGTATTATTATTGCTAACGAGAGTATTATTCTTGACTGTGCCGGTTATAATATAACTTTTGGTAATTCATCAGGAGGGATTGGAATTATAAATATGGAATCAGGTGGGACTGGTTTTACTAATGTTACTATTAAGAATTGTAATATTTATGAAAACTCAACAGGGTTTAATGCTACTGCGATTTTCTTTGGAGCAAATTCATCAGATGCAACTATTTTTAATAATACTATTACAACTCAAGGGAATGAAACTGGGGGAATGCTCCTCAACACAAATTTAACAAGTTCAAATATAAGTTCAAATAATATAACAGTTTCTGGGAATACCGGTATCGGAATGACAGTAATAGGGGGGTCAGATACAAGTATAAATTCAAACACCTTCACAGTTTCTGGGAATAATGGTGTCGGAATTGTAATAATGGATGGGTCGAGTATAAGTATAAATTCAAATGATGTAACAATTTTGGGAAATCTTTCTGGGGGAATCTATCTTATAGATGGGGTCACTGATTCAAATGTAACCTCAAATAATATTAACCTCAGTGTTTCTAATTCAGAAAACACAACAAACATTATTTTGTCTGGGGGTTCAAATTCGAATCTCTTATATAATAATACGATTACAACTTCTGGTGTAGGAATTGGTATTGAAAATTCAACATCCACTAATTTTAGTTCAAACATAATTGTAAGTTCGGCACCTGATTTACCTGTTGTTTTTTTAGAAGGTGCAAATTCAAGTGTTGTAGAAAATAATAATATTACTGCTGTATTAATGGGAATTTATGTTCAAGGGTCTCCGAATACTAATGTCAGTTCAAATAATATTACGGGTTCAGGCACAGAAGATGATGATACCAGCATGATTCGTTTAGAAGATTCAGATGGTAGTATAGTAGATTATAATATAATCACAGCTTCTAGTGAAAGAGCATCTGGAATTGCCATGGAGGATGTAAATAATGTACTTGTTAATTTAAATACAATCACAACTTCTGGCGAAAATGCATCCGGAATTTGTTTCACTATATCAGATAATACAAATATAACTTCAAATAATATAATCACTAATAACACTGATTCAACTGGAATCTTTAGTACATTTTCTAATTCAACTTTGATTTTCAATAATACAATAACAACTACTGGTAATTCTTCAAATGGAATTTATATTCTTAATTTATTTAACACCATAGCTAATAATACCATTAATACAACAAATGGATATGCTATTTATGTGGATGGTTCAACTGTGGCATATTATAACCATACAATAGAAAATAATACTGAACAAGGACAAAATATTTTATATCTTTTTAATAATGATTCTGGAATTGTGGAAGACCAAACCTTAGGACAATTGATTGTAACCAATTCCACTAATATAACAATAGATAATGTAACTGTTAATTACGATGGCCTTACCTTTGTTTTCACAAATAATTCCCTTATTAACAACAGCAATTTTACTACTACGGCAAATAGTATACATGGAATATATTTTTTTGAGAGTTCTCATAATAATGTAACAAGTTGCGAGATAAAAACTTTAACAGGAGATGAAGCATGTGTTATTTATTTTTATTCTAATTCATCAGATTATAATATTTTTTATAATAATATTTTGAATGTTACAGCAGAAAACTCATTAAGTGGTACTGGAGCGGGAGTTTGTTGGGAAGATTCTGTACCAGCCCATAATATTTGGAATACTACATATAACGCTTCTATAACAAATATACTTGGTCATGGAATTGGCGGAAACTTTTGGACAAATTCATTAGGTACAGGATATAGTGATAATTGCACTGATGCTGACGGAGATTATATATGTGATTACTTCTATAACGTGATAACTAGTAATTTTGATTATCTTCCGCTTGCTGACCATACTGATGCTGCTTTTGGGTGTGCAACATTAAATACTGAAAATAAAACATATTATTTAAATCAAAGTATATCTTCAAGTGGGACTTGCTTTAATATTACTGCAAATGGTATTACTCTTAATTTTGAAGGATACAATATAACAGGAAATACTACAGGATATGGGATTAATGTTAGTGGTAATGGTACGACTGTGTTTGGTGGAACGAATAAAGGAACGGTTTCTAATTTCTCTAATGGAATTTATATTTCTTCAAGCTCAAATAATGAATTTACAAGCATTACTATAAATAATTCTCAGCGCGATGCGATTCTTTTAATAGGAGAAACCTCAGATAATAATAATTTTACAAGTGTGAGCGTATTAAATACAAACTCTTCTTTTTGTGATATTAATTTTAGCACTGCAGGGATAGATGGAACATGGATTATTGGGATTAATTTTGCAAACTACACATTTATAGGTGCAGGAGGGAAAGTTAATTTTAAAGAGCCAGGTTTTGGAGAAATTGTATTTTTAGAAGCAATTAATGGTAGTGGAAATAATCTTCAGGATAATGTTGATATTGAAAATAATTCAGTGTTTGTTGATTCTTCTATTAATTCAGGGTTAAATAAAAGTGCAAATATAACATTATATGGAATAACTTATACAAATCCTAAACCACAATATAGTTCTGATGGAAGTACATATACAGATTGCACAAGTTCTACCAATCCTGCTTGTAATGAACTTAGTTATAGTACAACTACAGATATTTATATTTTTAATGTATCTCATTTTACTTACTTCAAGGCTGCTAGCACTCCCGCAGATACTCCTGATGAGGATTCTACTGGTGGTGGTATACCAACGACATCTTTCTGGACAGCTGGAACACATGCTATAAGTAATGAACAATTTGATGAAGGGTTTACAAAAGAATTCGTTGCTAAGAGCAGAGTAAGAGTTATTATTGAAAGTACTTATCATTATGTTGGTGTTATTTCATTAACAGATACAACAGCAACGATAAATGTATCCTCAACACCCCAGCAAGCTACACTTTCTATAGGAGATTTAAGGAAATTTGAAGTTACAAATGATAGTTATTATGATTTAAGTGTGGCTTTGAACAGCATGAATGCTACAACAGATAAAGCAAATATTACAATTAAATCTATTTCTGAAGAAGTAACTGTAGAGACTGAAGCTGAGGAAAAAGAAAAAGAAGAAGCTGCTAAAGGTGAAGAATTTCCTGAGGAGGAGAAGAATTTAACATGGTTGTGGATTGTGATAGGAGTGTTAGTTTTGGCTGCACTTGCTGGAAGCAGAATTATTGTCAAGAAGAAAAAACAATAAATTATTTAATCCTTGTTATTTCTAATTTTTATGGAACTCGAAGATAAGAAAGAATGGATGATTGCAGATTTTCATATACACTCCCAGTTTTCCAGAGCATGCAGTCATAATATTAATTTTGATAATTTGGTAAAATGGGCTAAAGTTAAGGGACTTAATTTGTTAGGAACCGGAGATTTTACTCATCCTATTTGGTTTGAAGAGATAAAACAAAAGCTCATAGAGAAGGATGGGTTTTGTTATTATAATGACGCTAAAAATTTTCCAGAGAAGAATTTTGGCGCCGCAGAATCTCAGACTGCGCCTACGCGCAGAAATGAACAAGATTCTGCTGGTTTTCCATTTATTATTTCTGGAGAAATTTCTTTGATGTATTCTGATGGAGGTAAGGGCAGGAGAATTCATTTGGTTTTGTTGGTTCCTAGTATTGAAATAGCTGAGAAAATTCATGCTTATTTAGATACAAAAGGAAGAAGAGATTATGATGGAAGACCTATTTTTAATATTTCTGGAGAAGAGTTTGTTGAGGAAATGATTGTTATTTCAAAGGATATTGAAATAATTCCTGCACATATCTGGACTCCATGGTTCGGAGTTTTTGGAAGCATGTCTGGATTTGATAGTTTGAAAGAGTGTTTTAAAAATCAGTTTGAGAATATTCATGCCATAGAAACAGGAATGTCCTCTGACCCTGAAATGAATTGGAGAATAAAGGAATTAGAGAATAAAGCAATTGTGAGTTTTTCAGATGCACATTCATTTTGGCCTTTTAGGTTAGGAAGAGAAGCAACTATTTTCAGAAAAGTTGATTCTTATAAGGAGATTATAAAGCAGATAAGAAATAAGAGTTTTATTGCAACTATCGAGACTGAGCCTGCTTATGGGAAGTATCATTGGGATGGGCATAGAATTTGTAATTTTTCTTGTTCTCCAGAAAAAGCGAGAGAGCTTAATAATGTTTGTCCTGTTTGTAAAAAGTCACTGACAATTGGAGTTGAAAATAGGGTGGAGCAACTCGCAAGCAATCCTAAGGGTTTTAAACTAAAAAATGCAAAACCTTTCTATACTCTCTTACCTCTACATGAGATAATTGCTTTGTCAAATGGAAATGGTATGCAAACTAAAAGGACTTGGGCTGTTTATAATTTTTTAATTGAAAATTTTGAAAATGAGTTCAATGTTTTGTTAAATGTTCCCAAAGAAAAACTATTAGAAAAAAATGTCGATGCTAAATTGGTTGAATTAATTATTAAAAATAGAGAAGGAAAAATAAAAGTAAAACCTGGTTATGATGGGGTTTATGGTGAGACATCATCAGAAGAGGAGCAGAGAAGTTTATTTTGATTATTTTCAATAATATAAATTTTTATAAATGAAAATGAACTTCCTACTTTATGTTAACTTTAGATAATTTAGAAGATATAGAGAGTTTGCATAGAACTGATTTCTATAAGTTGATTACAGGAGTGGAAGAAATTCCTTTTGGTGTTGCAACTACCGCGATTGATCCTTTTAGAAATAGGGTTACTCATGAAAATATGAACCAATTTATGCAAGCAATAAATTTATTTGAGAAGAGGCATGGCGGGGAGTATTATCAGGGCGATATAGAAAAAGCCAAATTAGCTTATAAGAGGAAAGACCTTGACGCTTTTCAGGATGCACTAGGAGAAATTTTGGTGGATATTGTGAATGATTAATTCTTTAAATTTTTCATTCTTATAAATTTATAATGCGCATTAGAAGTTTTGTTATTGCATTTAGAACATTTATCTTTTAGAGTATAGGTATTGCAGAACTTGCATTTTTTTAATTTCATTTTGAAAAAATTAGACTCTAAAATTTATACTAAATCAAGCAAAAACTCTTTTAGTTTTTTATGGAATGAAGGGGTAAAATATTTCTCTAAATCTTTTGGTTCAACCCATTTTAGTTCTTTTAAATCATCTCCTGGTTTTTTCTCTCCCTCAAAAACTTGTGTTAAAAAATATACTGCTAAAAGATTTGATTTTTCGGGATATGTTTTTGAGAAGAATGTTCCCAAATTTTTTACAGAATATCCTGTTTTTAATTTTATTTTATTTTTAAGTGCAGCATCAATCTCTTCCCCACTTAGTAATTCTCCTCCTGGAAAACACCACGTGAGTTCTGGAATATTTGGATCATTTTCTCTTTTTCCAATTAATATCTTCTTCGTTTTTGGGTCAAAAATTATTCCTAAAACAATTACCCTAAATTCACTAGAATTTGTTGTTTTTTCCATATTCTTATGTTTTATTTTGCCTATTTAAGACTTTCGTTCTTTATTTTTGGATATTAAATTCCATCCCTTCTTTCTTGGCTTTTTTTTCAATTTCAGCAATTATCTCTTTGAGTTTGTTGTCTGTTGTCTTTAGGTCATCCCCCTCTGTTTTAATTGAATATTTTCCTGCAGAAATATATTTCACTTCTGCTTCTTTTATTTTTCCTAAAATCTTTTTGATGAGTTCTAATCCCTCAGGGTTTGTTGTTGTTAAGTATATTTCTTTCTTTATAACAGCTTTTTTTTGTTTCTGAGAATTTAAAATTTCTAATATTTTTTGAGTATAGTTTTTTCCAACAATCTTTTCCAATTTTTTAGAATTTTCTTTTGCTTCTTGAAGAAATTCATACAAACTTTCTTCCCTTGCTATGTTTTTAATCATTTCTTCTGATTTTTCTCCTAAAACACTTTTTAAAATACTTGCATAACTTTTTTCTTGTTTGTATTGCTCTTTTATTTCTTTTTGTTCTTTTTTTGTAACCCTTCTTAAAGATAAATCAATCCTATCCCCAGAAACTCTTAATACTTTGCAGACGATTTTTTTCTTTGGAACAACATAATTTCTTAGGTTTCTTATTCTTCCTGGAGCAACTTCACTTAGAATGATATTCCCCTCACCATTCCCTTCTATTTTTACAAATACTACTGTTCCAACTATCCTATCAACAGTGCATAAAACTATGTCTCCTTCTTCTAATACCATAAAACATTGAGAAAGAAAGGGGTTTTAAAGTTTTTGGGAGAAGAAGTTTGCTTATGATTAAAATTTTGAAGATTGCCTTTCAAATCTTAACAACTTCAAACTCTAAGTTTTTTTGAAGTAGCTTGAGAAATTCTTGCTCTTTTTCTTTGTTTATGTTGGCTCCTGCAGCAAATTCATGCCCTCCTACTTCTCCACCAGTCATATTTATTATATTAGCTAGTATTCCCCTGACATTTCTTCCGTTTCTCCCAACATTTCTTGCAGATATTTTTATTTTGTCTTCATAAGAGGCCATAGTTATTATTACTGTTCCTTCCTCATACAGAGAAGATTTTGAGAGAATACTTCCTATTGTTCCTATCATTGTGTCCTTTATTCTGTCTTTTGCATTTATTATTACAAATCCTTTTCCATTTATTTTTTTTGCTTCCAATGCAAATTTTAATCCAGAGATTAAAAATTGCTTGTATCTTGCGTGTATTGATTCTGCTTTTTTCTTTGCTTCTGGAATTTCCATACAAAATTGAATTGCTACGTCGCCTTCTCCCAATCTTGAGCATGCATTAACCATAGCACTTAATTCTCTTGCGTCTTCAAGTTTATTGAACATTTTTATTAAAAAAATATCTCCAATTATTTCCTTATATCTTGCTTTGGGGTTTCTTAACATTATTGCAGTAACCAGACTTTTCATTTCTTTTTCATCTAATTCTATAAGAGTTTTGTATCTTCCATTTATTGGATTTAAGCCAGCTCCTCTCAACAATTCAATAACTCCTTCTGTGTCTCCAGTAACTTCTGGAATATAGGGATTTGAACAAAATTCAAGAGTTCGATTTAGTGGTCTTGTTGAGGGATAAATGAGGAGCCCCCTTTTTCTTTTTATTTCTCCATCATCTAAAATTCCGCTGTTTAACTTGTCTATTTCTTTTTCTAGCATGTCCCCAATCATTCCTAATACAGCTAATTTTGCAAGTTCTTTACTTTCTGGAATTATCTCCTTGCAGAAGAGATATGTAAGGCAAGAGCCGCTTATCTTTTGTTTGTTGTGAAGTTCAGGGTTTATTATGTTGACTTCTTCTGGAATTTCCTGAATTATTTCATGATGATCAATTATAAAGACATCTTTTAGTTCCGAGTTTGCGATGTGATTTAGGCTTCCCGACGCTAAATCTAAAAAGATAGTTAATTTGTTTTTTGGTAGATTGTAAATAAATTCTTTGTCAAGGCTCTTGACAATTTTAACAGAGAATTTTTTGTCCAGTTTTTTAAGTGTTTGTATCATTATTGTGGCAGAAGTAATTCCATCTGTATCAAAATGGCTTATTACTTGAATTTCCTTATCTTTAGATTCCTCAAGAAATTTTTCAGCCACCGACTTAATTTCTTCTTCTAAAAAATCTTCCCTCTTTTGCATTTTATAAAAAATTTAATATTTTAAGGATTAAAATATTTTTTAAGTTTTTTAAGTTGGGCAAAAACTCTGTCTTTTTCCCTCATTGCCTTTTTGTCTTGCTTATTTGTAGCATAATGTTTCTTGATTCTTTCTAATTTTTCTTCAACATTTTTTAAATCAGGATTAATATATTTGTCTTTTAATATTTCAGATATCTTTTTGTTATATTCCTTTGAATGAATTCCTTGTTGTCTTAGTTCTTCTCCGATTTTCTCGCCTGTGAGTCCTTTTTTGGCAAGTTCTAAGACTCTTTTTTCAAATTCTGATTGTGATATTTTTTTGTTTTCTATTTTTTTTGCCATATTGAATTTTAGAGGTGTTTGTTTTTAAAGGTTGTTATAAAAAAATTTGGGAGAATTTTTAAATGCGAAAAAATTATATAAGATATGGGAAAAGTTATAGGGGTGATTAGTTTAAAGGGGGGTGTTGGAAAAACATCTACTGTTGTTGCTTTAGGAGACGCAATTGCTGGATTTGGCAAAAATGTACTGTTGATAGATGCGAATTTTTCATCTCCAAATCTTGGTTTGCACTTGAATGTTATTGACCCTGAACTGACGCTTCATCATGTTTTGAATAGGGAAGCAAATATTAGGGATGCGATTTATAAGTTAGAGAATTTTGATATGATTCCTTCATCTATATTTTATCAGATGAACATTAACCCTCTGAAACTGAGAGACAAAATTAAAACACTCAAAAAGAAATATGATGTTATTCTTATTGATTCTTCTCCTGCTCTTAATGATGAGACACTGGCAGTAATTTTGGCTTCTAATGAACTTCTTGTTGTGACAACTCCTGATTATCCTACTCTTAGCTCAACTTTAAAGGCAGTTAAAACAGCGAAAAAAAGAGGAGCACCCATGAGTGGTTTGGTTCTTAATAAAGTTCATAATAAAAATTTTGAGATATCTGTAGATGACATTGAAAGGACAATAGAGATTCCTGTTATGGCAGTTATTCCTTATGATATTAACATTTTGAAATCTTTGTTTGAATTTACTCCCTCCACGACTTACAAGCCAAAATCTGAGGCGAGTGTTGAATATAAAAAACTTGCAGCAACATTGATTGGAGAAAAATATAAGCCTATTCAGTTAAAGGGATTATTTGGGTGGGTTAATCCAAAGAGGCAGGAGATTAATCGTGAGATTTTTTATAAGAGGGTTTTTAGAGATTAATATAATTCACTAAAAGCTTTTTCTAAAGTAATTAGTGCTTTCACTTTCTTTTTCTTTACCATATACCTAATATCTGCATCTTCTTCAATTGTAAGTTTTAATAAATTTCCTTCTAGAAGATGTTTGAATCTTCCTTCAGGGTCATTTATATCAATTCTTTTTTGGAAATATTCATTTCTTAATACCGGGTCCATACTCTTATTTTTTATATATTTCTTTATTTCTTTTTCTGTCCAATCCATAATTATTATTTTAAATTATACTTTATAAGAATTATTATGGTGAAAAATTATGATTAGAAGAATTTTTTAATAACTATCTGTTCTAAATTTATCAGAGCTACAGCTTTATTGTATTTTTGACAAATATTTAAAATTCTTTTTTCTACCCTTCCATTATCATCTATCCTTAATCTTCTATCCCAGTATCTTGCCCTATTTGCTGGTTCGTCTTTTTGAATATTTTCCACCGCATATACTGGTCCTAGTTTTTCTGGTGCAATTTGAGAATATAATCTTATTTCTTCTTTTGTCCAAGTTGCTGAAATCCCAATGGTGTTTCTAAGTGCATCTCCCATGATTGATTTTATTCTTCTTTATTTTTAAGAATTGTTGTTTTCTAGCCCATATACAAAACTCTTATAAATCTCTATTAATTTTCTTTTTTACAGCCCTATAGTACAGTGGTCAAGTATACAGCCCTTTGGAGGCTGGGACCCAGGTTCGAATCCTGGTAGGGCTATTGCCAATTGAGCGAAGCGAAATGGCTTATAGGATTCTAAGTTTATTACAGGTTCGAATACAACAAATTGCTTCGCAATTTGTGTCACCAAAATTCTGAAAGAATTTTTAGTGCCTGGTAGGGCTATTATATATTTTTGAGGAGATAAATGTTAATAAATTAAGTTTAATTGTTTTAATGATGGCTTATACAAGTATGGAGATTTTTGATAATTGGAGTGACCCTAATTTTAAATTTTTTGTAAATAGAGAAGGGGGTATAAAAGAAAGGATGGATTTTTTAATGAAAGATAGAAGAGTGGAGGATGAATATTTAGGAGCATGTTTGGATTATATTAGGTGGGGAGGACAGACGACTGTGATGTATGGATTAGAGACAAAAGGATTGATAAATTTTGTTCAACATTGGATGGATTTAAATCAAGATAATTTGATATGGGGTGATAAAGAACATTCAAAGGATTTTACATTGCCTTATATTAAACATAATAAATGTCCAAGAGATGAAAAACATAAAGGGACAATAAAGGATTTGGCTGGAAGAGTAAGATGTATTCATAAATCAGAGAAAAGATTAAAACTAAGTTTTATTGAAAATTATAAAATTTTTGATGAGCATTCCCAAATGGATAAAACAAATTATTTTGAAATAGAACCAAGAGATACTTTGCCTGACGATGCATGGGATGAAAACACAGGAGAACTATTAAATTTTTATAAAGAAGAATGGAAAGAATATCAAGAGCAAATGGAGAAATTTGAAGAAGAGAAACCTACAGTTATAGTTAAGGATTTTTGTTACGCTATTTTATCAGATGAGAATGTGATTTTTTCTTTAGAAGAAGTTTTAGATAGATTAAATCTTGAACTAAGAATGAGAACGGTTTATTGTTCTGGAATAGAATGTAAGAGATTAGATGAAATTCCTGAAGATGAAAAATGGCTTTATGAGCATGGTATGTGTATGGGGCATGAAGAAGAAAATGATAAGACAATACATCCTTTTGATGGTTGGACTCTTGCTTTGTATGTTCAAAAATGGTATGAACAAGTTCTTAATGGCAGAGTTCCTGTTTGGAAAAAGGATAAGATAAAAAATTTTGGAACTTAATGCTTATACCTTCCTCTCTTTTCAACTGCTTTTAACCTTTCAAGAGCATAATCTTTTTATACTTAAATTTGTAGCAATTTTTATGCCGAGGAAAGATTTTATTTATGTTGGAGGAGTTCCTGGTACAGGTAAGACAACTCTTTGTAAATATATATTAGAAAAATTGAATTTTTGTAATTATATAAGTAGTGGGGAAATTAAACGACCTGAAGCAAGAAGGAGATATGGGATAGGTCTTTCACAATTAGACCAAGATAAAAGTTTTGAAATTAATACATGGTTTTTTAATAAGTTATTTAGGAGAAATTCTAATGGAATTTATTTAGTAGATACACATTATACTTATCCATTTGCTAATTCAACTTTTGTTAATCTCTGCCCTGAAAGTGTTGCAGAAAATATTGGGTTGTTTGTTTTATTTGAAACCAATTCAGAAGAGATTGTTGAGAGAAGGATAAATCGAGGAAGAGATAGGGATTTTGTAGATGTTGATTTTATAAAAGTGGAACTTGAGACTGAGAGGAATGAAGCCATTCGTTTATCTAAAAAATTTCAAACTCATCTAATTATCTTAAAAAATGAAGGAAATTTAGAGTCATCCCTTTGTAATTTTGTTGATATATTAAAGATTTAACAAGTTTTAATGCTTATACCTTCCTCTCTTTTCAACTGCTTTTAATCTCTCAAGAACTGTTTTTGCGTCTTTTGATTTTTTATAACTATTAATAAATTCCTTAAATAAAATTTCCCAATTTTTGAAATGTTTTGCCTCTAATGCTTGTTTTAATAGGTGTATGTCAACTGCTTTATCTTCGAATTTGTGGCTTATGAATCCTAAACCAAAGTCAATGAAAAAGATGTTAGGCTCGCTGTCGCTCGCAGAAAATTTGTATTGTTCAATTAATTGCACATCTTTTTTATCTTTTTTTCTACTATATTTCTTTTTCCAACTAAGAACATGCTTTAATTTAACAAATCTTATCCTCTCAAAAATTTCTGCGTCATCAATTAATTCATTTGTATTCTTAATCCATGGGAGCCAATTTTTGCAAATATCTATAGAATTAATTTTAATTAATCTCTCTGTTTCTTGAGGGTATTTTTTTGCTAGCTTTTTCCATAATTTTAGTTTAACTATTATATCAATATCTGCACTATCCCTAATTCCACGAATCGCAAGAGGCCCGCTCCCAAAAATAGCATATTCTTCAACTGGTAGATTTAACTTCTTTAATTTAGTCAATTGTTTCTTAAAATTACTTATCTTTCTTTTGGTTTCAACTAAAATCATATTTGAAGTTGTTAAGTCTCCATGAATAATATTCATATCATGAAGTTTTGCAACATCTTCTCCGATTTGCTTGCATATTTGTTTTTGTTTTTTTAGAGGAAAAATATCAAGATTATCTGAGAGTTTTTTTCCTTCAATAAATTCCATTATAATCTCTTTCTGTTTTTCATCTGATTTTGTAATTTTAGGAATTGAAATTAGTTTTCCTGCTTTTTCCAAAAGTTTTGTTTCAGAGCGAGTTCTTAATTTTCTTATTTTTTCATCAAGTTCAGAAATTCTATATGATTTTTTTATTCTTCTTTTTATTACACTACCCTTTTCTTTGATAATTATTGCTTCTGCTCCTTGGGCTATTGCTTTCATATAATCACAACAATCTTTTTAATTTAAAGAATTATCCTTTTATTATGGATGATGAATTAAAAACTTTAGTAAGTGGAATTGGAGACATTAGTAATTGTGATAAGGTTGTTCTTAGAGGAAAATGTACTTTTTGTGGGGATAAAGTAACTTTTAGGCAGAGAGCATATAATTTACCAATAAGTAAATTAAAAGGGAATATGGTTCCTGTTCAATGCGAAGGTTGTAATTCAATTTTGGCCTATGTAGTTGTAGAGAATAGGCTTTATCCTCATTCTGAGATAAAAGGGTTGGAAGGTTTGCCATTAGAAATCCAAAACTACTATGAAGAAGCCCTTCGCTGTTTATCTTCAGAATCTCCTAATGGAGCAGTTACTTTATTTCGTAAAGTTATACACGCATTGGCTATTCATTATGGTCTTGCAGAAAAAAATGATTCTAAAAATTTTTATGATATGATAAACAAACTCCATTCAGAAGGGCATTTGGTAGAGAAGTTAAGAAATGCTCTTTTAGGAGTTAAAGATATTGGGAATGACGGAGCTCATATTAATGATAATGAGCCAAATATGGAACAAGCTAAAATGATAAGAAGACTTATAGAAACTGTTTTAAAATCAACAGTTTTGTGTGATGAAGATTTGAATTTTATTAATGATTTGCGTGAAGAAGAAGATTAATTTAAATTCTCCTAATTTTACCTTTGCCGAATTTCTTCGCAAGTTTCATTAATTGTTTTTGACTCATTTCCTGGGACATGTCCATGCTTGTTCCGCTTTTTATCATTTCATTAAGCATTTTATATTGTTTTAATAAAGAGCGGACATCGCTGTTGTGAACTCCCGCTCCACTTGCAATTCTGCTAATCCTCGAAGTTTGCTTTTCAAGAAGTTCTGGGTTGTCTTTTTCTTCAGGAGTCATTGATTTTATTATGTGCTCCCATTTTGAAATTTTTTCTTGTTGGTTTTCTAAAATCCCTTCTGGAATTTTTTTATTTCCGATTCCAGGAATCATAGATTTAATCTTTTCAAAACCCCCAAGAGAACTCATTGATTTTACTTGCTCAACAACATCATTTAAACTTAATTTGCCTTCTTCTAATTTCTTTTGTATTCTTTCTTGTTCGTCTTCTCTTGTTACTGACTTTATCTTTTCTATTAGTGTTTGCAAATCTCCCATACCCAAAAGTCTTGAAAGAAAGGACTTTGGATTAAATTCTTCAATATCATTTATTTTTTCACCTGTTCCAATAAAATAAATGCTTGCTTGAGTTTCTGCGCATGCTGTTAAAGCTCCTCCTGCTTTTGCAGTAGAGTCCATTCTTGTAATTATCACCCCTGAAATATCTACAGCATCCTTGAATTCTTGTGCTTGTTTTTTTGCTGCTTGTCCAATGTCAGCAGGCATTATCAAAATTGTCTCTGTTGGTTTTATTTCTTTATTTAATAATTTTATTTCCTTAGCTAACTCCTTGTCTAAATTATGCCTACCAGCAGTATCGATTAAAATTAAATTATAATCTTTAAGTTGCTTTTCATATTTTTTCCAGATTTTTGTTGGGTCTTTTTCCTTTAAATCTATAAAACCAGTTAATTTATTCTTTTCTGCTAATTGTTTTAATTGCTCTTGGGCAGCAGGACGATGAACATCAAGTCCGACGAGTGCAACTTTGCTTCCTCGCTTTGCATAATAATTTCCTAACTTTGCTATTGTTGTTGTTTTTCCTGCACCATATAGTCCAAGAAGCATAATTCGGTTTTGCTTTGGTTTTAATTTTAATTGCTTGTGTTCTCCAAGAATGTTCACTAATTCATCATGCAGTAATTTGATGATGTGCTCTTTTTTATCTATTTCTTTTATTCTTTCATCTAAGGCTGCTTTTTTTATCTTGTCGCTTATTTGCTTAATCAAAAGAATGTTTACATCAGCCTCAATCAAAGCCCTCTGCAAGTCTCTTATTATAGAATCAACAAGATTTTTATCCAAAAATATGGCATTTGCTATCTTATTTGTGGCTTTTCTTAATACTTCTCCAAGTTTTTCCAGCATGATTTAAGAAGTAAAAGGGATATTATTAAGTTTTTGGGTTTGGGAAGCGAGGAATAATTTATTCTCCAATATGATATAATTCTATTTTATGTACATAGTATGCTTGTCTTATTTCATCACTTTCATCTCCTTCTTGATCTGTCCTTATAACACCCCTATCTAAAAATGCATTAGCACTAGGGAATTTTTCTGCTTTTCTTATAAAATCTAATTTAGTATTAAGTTTACTACTTTTAGGATTTACAACACTAACTTCAATTGTTGTCAATGGATCAACTTTTTTATATTTAAATCCTTCCCAATCTTCAAAAACTCCAGTTTCAAATTCGAATATCTGTCTATATTTTTTCATAGATTTATTAATTATTAGATTTTTATATTGTTTTATGTTGTTTAAAATATATTTCAAAACTCAAGAGCTAAAGCCCCAACTTCTTAATAAACTTCTTTTTGTCAAATAAAAGAAACCCGCTGGTTTCTTTTGAACTTCCTCAAAACACTGAACGGCGATTTCTAATTGCCTCCTGTGAAATCGCATAGACTGCACAAAAATTCATAATCCTAACTTTTTGATGAATTTTTGTTTGTCAAAAACTTCAATAGCACCATATTGCTGTCCTGTGCCAAGATAAAGAATTGGCTTTTTTGTTACATATCCAACTGATAATGCTGTACCACCTTTTTCATCAATGTCTGCTTTTGTTAAGACTATACCATCAATTCCAATTTCCCAGTCAAAACTTCTTGCCTGTTCTATTACATCATTTCCCGTTATGCTTTCTCCTACAAAGATTTTTGCATCTGGTTTGCAAACTCTTGAAATCTTTTCTATTTCTTTCAAAAGGTTCTTTGAAGTGTGCATTCTTCCTGCCGTGTCGACTAATACACAATCAATCAGATTCTTTTTCGCGTATTTTATTGCGTCAAATCCAACCGAGGCAGGATCAGAGCCGTATTCATTAGCAATAACTTTAATTCCTATCTTGTTTCCATGTTCTTTTATCTGTTCTATCGACGCTGCTCTAAAAGTGTCTGCTGCAGCCATAACACAAGAAATTCCTCGCTTTTTCAAGGACTCTGCAATTTTTGCGATGGTTGTTGTTTTTCCAGTTCCATTTATTCCACAGAACAAAATCACATAAGGCTCTTTTGCCTGGTCTGATATTTTTTCTTTAATCTTCTCACCCAAGTCAAAAGGCTCTATTAGAATCTCTTCAATTATTTCTTTGAGCGAATCTTTTATTTCTTCTTCAACTTCTTTTTTCAACAATTCTTTCCCGACAATTTTTTCTTTTAGTTCATGAATTATTTTTTCAGAAACTTCTAAAGCCACATTATTTTCAAGAAGCAGCATTTCTAATTCTTCAGAATAAACTTCAAATTCATTGTCTAAGATTTTTATTTTATTTATTTTAGAACTTATTTTTCCGAAGAAACTTTTTTCTTCACCAAGTTTTTCTAAATCTGGTTCATATTTTTGTCTACCCGGATCAAATTTCATGGGCAACTTTATTTCTTTCTTTGTTTTTTCAACTTTCTCTTCTGTTTTCTTGGAAACTTTTTTTGTCCACTTTCTTATTTTGTCTTTTAATTTTTCAAACATGTTTCATTTAATTTTTAGAGATTTATAATTTTAACTATTGAATATAAATTTTTATAAAGAACAAAGTTTTGGTAAGGGTATGAATGGGATACTCGTAATTTTAGATGGCATAGGAGATTTGCCCTGTAAAAAGTTTAATAGAAAGACGCCTTTGGAAGTGGCGAAAATGCCTAATCTTGATTTTTTGGCTGCAAGAGGCAAGATGGGTTATATGTATCCTGTTAAGCCAGGTTTTATTCCCGAGTCAGACGAAGCAATTGTTTCTGTTTTTGGTAATGAATTAATTTCAAGCACAAGAGGGCAGCTAGAGGCAAGAGGCACCAACTTGAAATTAACTAGGGGAGATTTGGCACTAAGAGTTAATTTTGCAACAATTGATTCTATTAAGAAAGGAAATATTATTGATAGAAGGGCTGGAAGAACTTTGACAACAGAAGAAGCAGAAATTCTTGCTAAATCTTTAAATAATAAAATAAAACTTTCTCATAAATTTGTTTTTAAACCAACAGTTCAACATAGGGCCGTTTTAATATTTAGGGGGGGTTTTTCAGACAATATTTCTGGAAATGATGCTACCTATACTCAAGGAAAATCTAAGATTGTGGACAAGATTGGATTTTGTAAACCTTTAGATGATGATGAAAATTCACAATATACTGCCAATATTGTTAATGAATTTTTAGAAAAAGCATACGAGATTCTTGATAAACATCCAATTAATGAAGAACGAAAGAGAAAAGGGCTGTTGCCTGCAAATTATCTTTTTGTGAGGGGTGCTGGAATTGAAGTTCCAAAATTGAAACTTTACAAAAGATGGCTTTCTGTTTCTTACATGCCTTTGGAAATAGGTTTCTCAACAGTTTCGGGCATGGAAGTTTTTTCATTTGATTACCCCAAACTTAAGAGCTTGGATGCTTATGAGAATTTGTATGATGGGTTAAAAAAAGCCTGCAAATTTTCAATCAAGACTCTGAAAAAGAATTATAAGAAATATGATTATGCTTATATACATTTTAAAGAGACAGACCTTCCTGGGCATGACAACAAACCTCTTGAAAAGCAAATGATGTTGGAATACATTGATAAGACATTTTTTTATTTTTTAAGGAAATTTGCGCCTCCAAATAAAATTAAGATTGTTGTTACAGCAGACCATTCAACACCTTGTGAGCTCAAAGCTCATTCAGCAGACCCCGTTCCTGTTTTGTTTTATGATAATTCAATTCCAAAAGAAAAGAAATTCTGCGAGAAGGAAGCAAGAAAGGGAATTTTAGGGAGTATGGTTGGCAATGAGTTATTTAAGAAAGTTGGATTTTCAAGATAATTAATCTATTTTCTAACACAGTAATTATTAAAAATCTCTTATCATTCTTAAGAATATACAGAAAACTTCGTTTTCTGTTTCTTAAACTTTTGAGAAAGTTCAAGATGATAACATACAATGATATTTACGAAGCATCAAGAAAAGAGAGATACTCTGAGCAACTGCAGAAATTGTCTAAGAGATTTATTACAGATGTTGCTGATTATTTGAAGGAAAAGAAAGAGATAACTTCAAAGGAAGATGATGTTTTTTCTGATGTTATTCTTAAAACCAAAAAACAACTTGAAAATGCTATAACTCTTTTCAAGGAACTTATTTTAAGAAGAAGAAAAAAAATTCTGAATTTGATTTTGATTGCTGCTGAAACAGGAATCTCAAAGCAGGATTTTGACAATATGCTTACATTTGAGAAAGTTCTTTTTGAGGAACTGATGAAGTGTATAGATTCTTCTGATAAGAAACTTAGTGAAAGTTTGAATGGAAAAAAAGAAGAAACAGCTAAAAATAAATTAGTCTGTTTTTTGGAGAATGTTGAGGAATTTGTTGATTTTGATGGAGTTAAGATGGGAAGTTTTGAGAAAGGGCAGATTGCAAATGTTCCTAATGAGATTGCAAAGATTTTAGTTGATGATGGAAAAGCAGAAATAATTGAGAATTCTTAGTTTTGAATATCTATTCAAAACAAAACATTTAAATAGTATAATGAATATGTATTCATAATAGGAATTCGAAGAATTCCTGTCTGTTAAAAACACAAAGCGTGCCTTCGCACGCAAAATGGATAAGTATTTTTAACATAACTAAATAAATACCTTTTGGTATAGGAGGAAATTAAGATGCCTAGAGGAGATGGAACAGGACCAAATGGAATGGGACCAATGACTGGAAGAGGAAGGGGATTTTGTGCAGGCTTTAATGTGCCTGGTTTTATGAATCCTAACTTTGGTAGGGGATTTGGAATGGGAAGAGGCTTTGGTTTTAGACAAATTCCAGTTCAAGTTCAGCCACAAGTAATTTCAGAAGAACAAGAAAAGCAGTTTTTAGAACAGGAATTAGAAGCTTTAAAGGAAGAAATGAAAGAAATAGAAGCAAGATTGAAAGAGTTTAAAAAATAATCTTATTTTATTAATTATAGATAAGATATATTCCCTTAATAAAACTAAATGGAGGTTAAAATGTATTCAAAAGAAACAGAAGGAACTGATTTGAGAAAAGCAAGACAGAGTTTAATTGAAGAACTTGAAGCTATAAACTGGTATGAGAAAAGAATTGAAGAAGTTGAAGACGAAGAATTAAAAAAGGTTCTTAAACATAACAGGGATGAAGAAAAAGAACATGTGGCAATGTTGATGGAATGGATAAGAAAAAACGATGCTGAGCAGGATAATAAATTTAAAGAGCATGATTAAATAAAGATATATTTTAAATTAAAATGCCTAGACCAAGAAGAGTTAGAAGAATTTTTTTCAATCCAAGAATTACTTATTTTAAACCTGCAGGAGTGGTTCTTAGAGATTTACAAGAGAGTATTCTAACAAAAGAAGAATTAGAAGTTATAAGATTGGTTGATTTGGAAAATGTAGTGCAGGATAAAGCAGGAAAAAAAATGAAAATTTCTCAACCGACTTTTTCAAGATTATTAAAATCAGCTAGGAGAAAAGTAGCTGATGCTTTAATTAATGCTAAAGCAATAAAAATACAAGGAGGTAATTTTGAAATGGTTCAACCAAGAGGAATGGGAATGAGAAGAATGGCAGGAGCTGGTGGAAGAGGACGTATGGGAGGATTTGCAGCAGGTCCAGGGGGAATCTGTAAATGTCCTAAATGTAATTATGAAGAGCCGCAAATAAGAGGAGTTCCTTGCACAAGTAAGAAATGCCCTAAATGTGGAGCAAATATGATAAGGAATTAAGATGAAAAAAAATAATCTTAGAGAAGCGATATTTAAAGCTGGAAAGGGATTGTGGAATACCTTTCCTTTTATATTAGGAACAATTCTACTTGTTAGTTTAATTGTTACATTAATTCCAAAATCTTTTTATGTTTCAATTTTTAGGGGTAATCTCCTAACTGATTCTTTTATCGGAAGTTTAGTTGGGAGCATCTCTGCTGGAAATCCTATTACAAGTTATATTATGGGTGGAGAATTGTTGGAACAAGGAATAAGTTTGATAGCTGTTACAGCTTTTCTTGTTTCATGGGTGACTGTTGGATTTGTGCAACTTCCTGCCGAATCATTTATGTTGGGAAAAAGGTTCGCGATTTTGAGGAATTTTAGTTCATTCATTTTTGCAATTATCGTCGCTATTTTAACTTTTTTAATATTGAGTTTAATTTAAAATGAAATTTAGAGATAAAATACAAATAGGAAATGCTTGGAAGTTTTTAATAATAGTTTTAATTATATATTCTGTTCTTTTTTTTATGGATTTTGAATTATTTGAGCTGTCTTTAATTTTCTTTTTTGGGATTTTGAAAAAAATTATTCCTATTTTTGCCCTTGTTTTTGTTTTGATGAGTATTACTAATTATTTTGTTACTCCTCAATTTGTTTTAAAACATATGAAGGGAAGAGGAATTAAAAAATGGGTTTTTGTGGTTGTTGGAGGAATTTTGTCCACTGGGGCAGTTTACATGTGGTATCCTCTTCTTGCTGATTTGAAAGACAAGGGATTATCTTTAGGATTGATTGCGACTTTTTTGTATAATCGAGCAATTAAAATTCCTTTGTTACCTCTAATGATATTTTACTTTTCATTAAAATATGTTTTAGTATTAACTCTTATCATGATTTTTATTTCTGTTATTCAGGGCATAACAATAAACAAGTTAATGGAAAGAAAGAAATAAAATGAAAAAACAAAAAAATTTTTATGATAAACATAGCAAGGATATAGCTAAAGAATCTATGAAGCTTCATAAAAAAACGAAGGGAAAAATAGAGATAGTTTCAAAGGTTAGAGTAAATGATGAGCATGATTTATCTCTTGTTTATACTCCAGGTGTTGCTGAAGTATGCAAAAAAATAAAAGAAGACAAGGCAGTTGCAAATGAACTTACTATAAAAGGAAATACAATTGCAATTGTTAGTGACGGTTCTGCTGTTCTTGGACTTGGCAATATTGGACCTGAAGCAGCTCTTCCTGTTATGGAGGGAAAATCTGTGCTTTTCAAGAAATTTGCTAATATAAATTCGGTTCCACTATGTATCAATACTCAAGATAAAAATGAGATTATCAATTTTGTTGAGAATATATCTCCAACTTTTGGAGGGGTTAATTTAGAAGATATTTCTGCTCCAAGATGCTTTGAAATTGAAAGACATTTGCAGAATTTGGGTATCCCTGTCTTTCATGATGATCAGCATGGAACAGCAATAGTTGTTTTAGCAGCACTGATAAATTCATTAAAATTAGCAAATAAAAATTTTGAAGATGTTAGGATAGTCATTAATGGTGCAGGAGCTGCAGGCACGGCAATTGCTAATCTGCTTAATTGTGTTGATTGTTATTCTGATAAATGTAAAAAATTTAGTGATATAATTGTTTGCGATTCAAAAAGAATAATAACAAAGAATAGAAGAGACATTAGAGATAATCCTTTTAAGATGGCTCTTGCAAAGACGACTAATAAAAGTAACATTGAGGGGACCCTTTCTGATGCTCTAAATAATGCGGACGTATTTATTGGAGTTAGTAAAGGAGGAGTTTTGTCAGGCTCGATGATAAGATTAATGGGTGAGAAGCCAATTATATTTGCAATGGCAAATCCTGTGCCTGAAATATTTCCAGAAGAGGCATATAAAAATGGTGCATTTATTGTTGGAACAGGTAGAAGTGATTATCCTAATCAAATAAATAATTTATTGGCGTTTCCAGGCATTTTCAGAGGTGCTTTGGATGCCAGAGCAAAAAAAATAACTAATTTTATGAAGCTTTCTGCTGTTTTTGCAATAGCAAATTCTGTAAGTAATTTGAGTAAAAAAAACATACTTCCTTCTCCCTTGTTATTTCAAGTTCATAAAAATGTTGCTAATGCTGTTAAGAAGGCTGCATTATATCCAGACAGAAAAAAAGAATGATTTTAAAATGCTCCAAGAAGAATTAAAAAGAGAATTAGAAGAACTTGAAAAACAAATTAGAGGTTGTAAAAAATGCGGGCTATGTGAAACAAGAACTAATGCTGTTCCAGGTGAGGGTTCTAGTGAAGTGGATATAATGCTGGTTGGTGAGGCTCCTGGATTTAATGAAGATAAACAAGGAAATCCTTTTGTTGGTGCAGCAGGAGGTATTCTTGACCAACTCCTAAAGTCTGTAGACATATCCAAAGATGATGTTTATATAACCAATATATTGAAATGCAGGCCCCCTGGAAATAGAAATCCTCAAGAAGATGAAATTAATTCTTGTGCATTTTATTTAGATAGGCAAATAGAATTAATCAAACCCAAGGTTATATGCTGTTTAGGAAATTTTGCTATAAAATTTATAATGAAAAAATTTAATTTAGATAAAGAAATTCAAGGAGTCAGCAAAATTCATGGAAAGGTTTTAAAAGTTTCCACTCTTGATGGACAGATAAAAATAGTTGCTATGTATCATCCTGCTGTTGCAGCCTATGATATGAATATGTTCAATATATTAAAAGAGGACTTTAAGAAAATAAAATGAGAACAAAGAAAATCAAAGATTTTCTAGCCTTCATTTTTTTAAGGGATAAAGAAAGATGAAGATAGCAGTAGCTTCAGAAGGAAAAGATGTTGAAAGCAATGTGAGTTTGAGAGGTGGAAGAGCTCCTTATTATTTGATTTTTGATAATAAGAAGCTGATTGAGACAATAAAAAATCCTTTTGCAATTGGGGGTGGAGGTGCAGGTTGGAGTGTTACTTATATGCTAGCAGAAAAGAAAGTTAAGAAAGTTATAGCAGGCAAAATTGGCCCAAATATGGAATCTGCCTTAAAGAAAAAAGGAATTAAATTTCAAGAAGCTGAAGGAAAGATTAAGAAGATTTCTGAAAAATTTAGATAACTTTATTAATATGTTTTTTTTATTTTTTTTATGAATGTATTAAGCAGAACCATAACAGGAGGAGTAATGATCTTAATGGGATTTATTTTAGTTTGTGTGGCTCTTCTTAAAGTTATTTGGGTTTTGATTTATGGAGTACCTATTTTGATTATAGGTTTTTTTATTCTTTTGAACAAAAAAGAAGATAAAATTGAAGAGATAAAATCAAGGAGGTAAAATGTCAAATTTAATTGTTACAACAGGGGATGAAGTTCCTGGAAAGAAGATTGTTGAAGTTTTAGGTGTTGTTAAAGGAAGTACTGTTCGGGCAAGAAATATTGGAAGAGATATTGGTGCTGGTTTTAAGAATCTCATTGGTGGTGAGATTAAAACTTATACTGATATGATTGGCCAATCAAGAGAAGAAGCTTATAATCGAATGGTTAATGAAGCTATTGAATTGAAAGCAGACGCAGTTATTGGTATGAGATTTATGACTTCGATGATAATGCAAGGAGCTTCTGAGATGTTAGCTTATGGCACTGCTGTTAAACTTAAATAATTAAATGGAGGTAGGTTCTATGGTGGAAGATAATTGTATTTTTCCAAAATGTCCTAAATGTGGAAAAGGTTATTTGCTTCCTTTTTCATATAAGGAAGATGTTTTTGAAAAATGGAAGTGTTCTGAATGTGGATATATTATACAGAAGCGGTAAAGAGTAATTAAGGAACTTAAAAAAGAGATAATCCTACTTGTAAATTACTGATTGTATTAAAATTATTGTCTATAAAATTCCACTAACTCCAATTATTATTGAAGAAAAAATTAACCCTAATGTAAAACATGTAAATGCAATAACATACATCCCAATTGATGTTATTAAGGCGGTTTGAACTGTTATCAATCTTCTTTTTTCTTTAATCCCTCTAAGAATTTGGGGGAGAATAGCATAATTAAGAAAAACATTTACTATCGCGAAAGTTATATCTTACCACATCATTTTAAATCAAATTCTTTTGTGATTATATATCACCATTTTTGTTAAGAGTATATCTGCATCTGCAAAATTATATACTTCAAATTCAGTTGGAGAAACCCACTTAATTTTATCATGGTCTTTTGATATAAATTCTCCAGAAATATGTTCTGCATAATAACCAAGCAATCTAATCTTCCATTTTCCATAATCAAAAATACTTTCCCCTAAGAAGTTTTTGACTTTTATTTCAACTCCAAATTCCTCTTCAAATTCTCTTTTTAAACATCCTTCAGGAGTTTCTAGCGGTTCTACTTTGCCACCTGGAAATTCCCATTTACCTTCAAGGTTTTTTCCTTTTTTTCGTTTTCCTATAAGAAACTTTCCATCTACTTCAATTATCGCTGCAACCACATCTAAAATATCTGACATTTTTAATGAAAGCCTGTGGAGAGATTTGAACTCCCGACCTACTGCTTTCCCGAAGGAATATACAAGGCAGCCGCTCTAAACCCCTGAGCTACACAGGCATAGCGAAGACACCTACGGTTTCTTTCGCATAATCTTCCCTTAAGTTAGACTCAAGGTTGATA
>CAZHRM010000005.1:0-25644 GCA_964534855.1 Candidatus Woesearchaeota archaeon | reverse complement strand
TATGACGTTGCCAACGTTGTGACCCGGGTTCGACCCCCGGCTCGCGCATTTAAAAGAGGAAGATGATACACATACCAATATTAGGAGGATTAGCATTAGCAACAGGAACTATTATGCAAAAAATAATTTTAAGAAAAAGAAAAGTCAACATTAAACTCTACCAAGCCTCTGAATTTTTAGCCATTGTTTTAGTAATGCTGCCTTTTATTTACTTTTTCTGGAGAATGGATACTCAAGCACTTGAATTGAGAAACATATTTATCTTTTCCTTGGTAATTTTCTTCTCAATCATAGCAAATATGTTTACTTATTATTCTATGAAATGGGAAAAAGTAACTAATCTAGAACCTGCAAAAATTCTCGAGCCATTGTTTGTTATTTTGCTTGCAATATTTTTTAGTTATTTAGTCGGTGAGGGCATTTATGACAGGAACATTAATATAATAATTCCCGCATTAATTGCAGGATTAGCTTTAATTTTTTCCCACATAAAAAAACATCATTTAAACTTTAACAAATACTTCATCGCAGCAATGCTCGGAAGTTTTTTCTTCGCCTTAGAATTAGTAATCTCAAGATTAATGCTTGATTTTTATTCTCCAATAACTTTTTATTTTTTAAGATGCTCTTTTATTTTCCTGATTAGTCTTGTTTTGTTCAGGCCAAAATTCAGCAATTTAAACACAAAAGTTAAACTTGAAATTTTAGCAATGGGATTTATTTGGTCTATCTACAGAGTCGTTGTTTATTATGGATATCTAAAGTCAGGAGTTATTTTCACAACACTTATGATAATGATTGGCCCTATCTTTATTTACATATTTGCCTGGAAATTCCTAAAAGAAAAATTAAACTGGAGAAATGTCGTAGCTGCATTGGTTATAGTTTGTTGTGTATTGTATGCAATACTAATTTAAGAAAAAATCTTTTCCAAACTATGGTGCTAGAAGTAATGGAGTTCTATAAAATGGATGGGAAGGAGAAATAGACCTAAGTTCTCCTATCTTGAACCCGTTTTCCTCATCAGGTTCTACTTGTTGCAAGAAGATAGATTTTTCATTTTTTCCAAGATATCTTACCAGTGCTCCTGCTCCTAGTCTAAATGCGACAGGAATTTTTCCACGAGGAAGATATTCAAATTCTAGTTTGGAGAGCCTTACTTCTTCAAGAGGATATAAATTTGAACCATCTACACCTTTAGTCTTCTCATCATAAATTTCAATATAATCATAAATTCTTTTAATTATTGATATTTCTTCTCTTGTTTTACCAAAACTAGGAACTAGTTTATTTCCAAGCAGAATCTTCCCTCCCCTATAATTTTCAAGAACTATATCAGGAAGCATTTCAAAAATGCCATTCAAAGATTTAACACCATGAGTAATTTCTACTCCCTTTGGTTCTTTAAAGGAAATAAAATAATCCGTAGAAAGAGATGCAAAATCTCCTTTTCTATTCTTCCCAATTTTTATTACTAAATCATGCTCATTTAAGCATACTATTTTTTTTGAATTCCATTTTTAATCATTTTCAAAAACAGGATGATTATGCAAACAAGATCTCATCAATAACCCATTTATGAATTTTTTTCCATAAATTTTTTCATCTAGTTTAGGAAGAATTATTTTTATATGTGGATATTTTAATAACTCTAACTCAAATTTTTTAAAGAAATCAGAATCAGAAGAAGCAAAATATTTCCCATCTCCAAACCCAAATTCATATTTTATTATCTTCCCGTCCTTTATTTCTGTTTTCAAATCAAGAGATTTTTCTAATTTCATTAATCCATACCACTCATACCAGGGGGCATTCCTCCAATTCCTCTCATCCCCTCTCTCTTCCCAGAAGAAGCAATAACATCATCAATTCTCAAAATCATTATAGCAACATCGCTCGCAGAATTTATTGCCTGGCTCTTTATTTTATATGGCTCAATAATTCTCGTCTCAAGAACATTCTCAATCTTGTTAGTAAACAAATTCAAGCCAGCATTTTTCTCTCCAGCATCATGCCTTGACTTTAACTCTGTTAAAACATCAATCGGGTCAATTCCTGCATTTTCTGCGAGAGTTATTGGAATGACCTCAAGAGCAGAAGCAAACTCCTCAACAGCAAGCTGTTCTCTTCCGCTCAATGATTGTCCAAAATGCCTGAGCCTCTTCGCGAGCTCAATTTCAATAGCACCTCCTCCAGGAACAACTAAGCCAGTTTTCAAAGAAGAAATAACATCTCCTAATCCATCTTTTATGGCTCTCTCAACTTCATCAATAACATGCTCTGTTCCACCACGAATTAAAATTGTCAATGCTTTGGGATTTTGACATCCTTTTATATAAGTCAAAACATCCTCACCCTGCTTTGCTTCTTCCACGACTTGAGCATTTCCTAATTCCAAAGGACTAAGCTCATTTAAATTACTCACAATTTTCCCTCCAGTTGCTTTAGACATTTTTTCCATATCACTTTTCGCAACCCTTCTGCAAGCATAAATTCCTTCTTTGGATAACAAATACTGTGCAAAATCATCAATTCCCTTCTGGCAAAAAACAGCATTTGCTCCAGACATTTTAACTTTTTTAATCATGTTCTTTATTGCTTCTTCTTCTTGATTAATAAAACTCTGCAATTGCTCAGGAGAAGAAATTGAAACCTTTGTGTCAATTTCAGGATTCTTCAATTCCAAAGGAAAATCAATCAAAGCAATTTTTGCATCATTAATAACTCCAGGCATATCAGCTGAAACCTTTTCTTTGTCCAAGACAATTCCGGAAATTAATTCTGTATCTTGAATACCATCCCCCTTTGATTTTTCTATTTTAATATCCTTCAAATCAATCTTTCCTTCATTTTGAATTTGCTTCACAGCCTTAACAATAATCTCTGCAAATTTTTCTTTTGAACCCTCTGCACCCTTGCCTGTCATAGCAGTCATAGCAATCTGTTTTAAAACATCATCATCTTCTGGAGTAATTCTCAATGATATCTCCTTCAAAATTTCCTGCGACTTTTCAACAGCAAGCCTATAACCTTTTGTAATAACGCTCGCATGAATTTTCTTATCTAAGAGTTTTTCAGCATTTTCCAAAAGCTTTCCTGCAAACATAACTGCAGTGGTAGTTCCATCTCCAACCTCGCTCTCCTGTGTCTTAGCAATCTCAACCATCATTCTTGCAGCAGGATGTTCAATCTGCATTTCATCTAAAATTGTAACACCATCATTTGTAATAATAATATCTCCTGTAGGAGAAACAAGCATCTTATCCATGCCTTTTGGCCCCAAAGTTGTCTTGACTATTTCAGCCACCATCTTCGCAGCTAGAATATTATTCCTCTGAGCATCCTTTCCCAAAATCCTCTGCACATCTTCTGGCATTAATACAACCGGCTTTTCAGACATTTTATTTATTTTTATTTATCTCCATATCAATCTCTCTAAATTTACCTATTTAAATATTATTATGATTAAAAGTCACTATCAAGTATTGAACAACCTTTAAAAGTAAAATTTTCTTATTAAAGTTATGAAGAATATCTTAGTTGCAGATATAATGACAAGAGAACCAATCACTATTAAGCCGAACATAAATCTTTTAGAATGTGCAAAAAAAATGGTTAGAAAGAGGGTTGGAAGCCTGCTTATTGTGGATAAAAAAAAGCTCGTTGGTTTTATTTCTCAAAAAGATATTTTGTGGGCTTTGATAAAAAAATCAAAGGAGGACTTGTCAAAAATTAAAGTAACTGACATCTCTCCCAAAAAGATAGCAACAATCAAACCCTCTGCTACAATTGAAGAAGCAATAAAAAAGATGAAAAAAGTAAAATTTGAGAAATTACCAGTAATTCATGAGGGAAACCTTGTAGGAATGATTACAATCAAAGATATTTTAAACTTTCACTCAGAGTTCTACCCAGAATTAGAGGAGTTCGCGCGTATTAGAGAAGAAACAAAGAAGCTAAAAAGAATAAAAAAAGCAAAAGAAAGAATGCCCCTACACGAAGGAATCTGTGAAGAATGTGGGGGACAAGGTATTCTTCACAAAGTTAATGGAATGTTAATTTGTGAGTTCTGCAAAGATTCTATGTGATTATGAAAATAAAAAAGAGGTATGGAAAGTCTATCTCAAGAGAGGGTTCTTTAATTGGTTTTCAAGCATGGAATGTCGGAGATACTATTGAATTAAAGAATTGGCTTGATTGGAGTTTTGAAAGACATTATTTTGTAAATAAAAGAGGAGTAATTGATTTATTTGTGGAAGCACAACAAGGTGAAGATTACTATGAGATACTTCAAAAAAAACTTAAAGAAAAAGATTTCTTTAATGCACTCTATAAAGATTTTTTATATCATATAAATAAAGGAGAAGAAATTATTAGGAAAAAAATCTTGCATAGAGAAATAATTGAGTTATATATGCTAATTATAAAATGTTTTCCAGCAAGTACTATTTTTGACACCATTTCTAATTATCCTGAAATAACCTCTCAAGAAAATGTTATAAAAAAGGTAATTGATATAAGAAAAGAAACAGGAGAGTTCTTGTATGAAGCTGAAAATAGATTAGTAGATTCAATTCCTAAGATTTTTCCTGAAATAGAAGATTTTGAAGATGTTATTATAATTCAAGAATTTGTAAATAGAAAATTTCCATTAAAAGAAGAATTAGAAAAAAGAAAACAGCATTATATTTTATTTAATCATTTTTTAGAGACTGATGAATCTTTTGAGGAAATTTCAAGAAAGCATGATTTTGAAATTATTAAAGAGAAAATTAATGGAAAAATAAGTGGAACAGTTATTGTGAAAGGAAATGTGACAGGAAAGGTTAAATTAATCTTTAAACAAGAAGATGTTGAAAAAGTAAATAAGGGGGATATTTTAGTTGCTCCTATGACCACACCAGACCATATTATTGCTATGGATAAAGCAGGAGCATTTGTAACAGATGAAGGGGGCATTACATGTCATGCAGCAATTATTGCGAGAGAGTTTGGAAAACCTTGCATAGTTGGGACACATAATGCAACAAAGATATTGAAAGATAATGACTTAGTTTTTGTTAATACAGAAAAAGGAATTGTGGAAAAGATAGAATAATTTAACATTACACTCATCCTTCTACTCCCGACCTCGCTTGGTATTGATATTTTAATTTTGTCCTTCGCGAAATCACTCGGGCTCGCTTATGGTTATTGCTCTGAATCAACATCCTGCACTATTCTCTGCTAAGAATTATTAATACAAAATTCAGTTAATAACTCTTATTAATTACTTATTATCTCAAATGAAGCAAGTGTATCATCTTCCGAAGAATATTTAAATAAGAATTTAATATTATATTTATAAAAGAGCAGATATTATAAAATGCCAGAAAAAGATACAATTTTCTCAAGCAAAATCAAGTATGATGGAATTTTTTCATTTCCAGACTTCTACAAATTCTGTTATGATTGGCTCAAAGATGAAACGGGTTTAGATATTTCGGAGAATAAATATACAGAAAAATTAAAGGGGGACTCGAAAGAATTAGATATTGAATGGATTGGGAAAAGGGAAGTTACAGATTACTTTAAATTTGAAATTGAAGTTAAATTCAAAATACTCAACTTAAAAAATGTAGAAATAAAACAAGATAACACAAAAATAGAAACAAACAAAGGAAGTGTTGAAATAAAGACCAAGGGAACTCTTGTAAGAGATTACAAGGGAAAATCTGAAAGAAATTTCTTTCAGAAATTTTTAAGAAGTATTTATGAAAAATGGGTAATCACTTCGAGAATAAGGGAATTTGAAGAAAAATTAGTCGGAGATTGTGATGAATTTCTGGCTCAGGCCAAGGCTTATTTAGACTTAGAAGGAAAACGTTAAATAAAATACAATGTATTTCTATCAAACACCGAAATCCTTATATACAATTTACTTCTGTTTTTAATATGAAAACCAACAAAATTTTTAACTTATTCTGCGCGAAGGCGCAGCCCAAATTTTGTGGTCCAAAAAAATCCTTGGATTTTTCTTGGAAAATAATCCCTTTGATGCTTTTATTGTTAATTCTGCCATCAGCTCTAGCAATAAATATAAATGTTGATAAACAAAGTTCAAATGAGGTCATGATTGTTGGATTAAATCAGCCTGCTATTTTTGATTTAAAAATAACAAATCTTGGTGTAACAGACAATTTCCAATTCTACAATTTGGTTGGATTTAGTATGTATCCAAAAGGAACCGTTTTAATAAATGAGGGAAAAACAAAAGAAGTCCAATTAAAAATCTCGCCAATAGGAAACTTTACTCACAGAGGAGCTTACACATTCAATTACTTTATTCGGGGGCAGGATTCCTCAGAAGTAAAAAAAGAACTGACATTCAAAATAATAGATTTAGATGATGCTTTTGAGATTGGTTCTGGAGAAGTTGACTCTGCATCAAACTCCCTCGAGATTTATATCCATAACAAGGTAAACTTTGATTTTGAAAATATTAATGCAAAATTCAGTTCTGCTTTTTTTGATTTTGAAGAAGATTTTCCTCTGAAACCAAATCAAAGAAAAAATTTCGATGTGCAATTGGATAAGAATGATTTCAAAAAACTAATGGCTGGATTTTACACTTTAAACGCAAAAATTAATGTTGGGAATCAAGAAGCAAATTTGGAAGGAATCATAAAATTTGTTGAAAAAAATCTTGTAACAACAACAAAAAAAGATTACGGCTTTATTGTTAGCACCAAGATAATAGAAAAGACAAATGAGGGAAATGTTTTAGCAAAGTCAGAAACAACATTAAAAAAGAACATCATCTCGAGACTATTTACCAGCTTTAATCCTGAACCAGATATTGTTGAAAGAGAGGGGGGTAGTGTGTATTATACTTGGAACAGAGAAATAAAACCTGGGGATTCCCTAAAAATTACAGTAAAAACTAATTGGCTTCTACCCTTATTAGTAATATTACTTATCGTTTTAATAGTCATTCTAGCAAAACAATATTCAAAGACAAATTTGATTTTAAGAAAAAAAATTACATTTGTAAGAGCCAAGGGTGGAGAATTCGCATTAAAGATTTCAATTCTTCTGCATGCTAAGAAATATATTGAAAGAGTAAGTGTCATAGACAGGCTACCTGCATTGGTAAAAGTTCACGAAAGATTTGGTGGAGAAAAACCTTTGAGAATAAATGAGAAAAGCAGGAGAATAGAGTGGGGATTTGAAAAATTAGAAGCGGGGGAAACAAGAATAATTTCATATATAATTTATTCCAAGATTGGTATATTAGGAAAATTCGCCTTGCCTTCTGCAACAGCAGTATATGAAAAAGAAGGAAAGATTCATGAATCAGAATCAAACAAGGCTTTTTTTGTAGCAGAGCAAAAAACAAAAAAAGGTGAGGAAGATTAAAAATTTCTAATAACGATAATCTTAAAAATACTTTATCTTTACTTATTTTACCCCGCGTAGCTCAGTGGTTAGAGCGCTTGGCTGTAGAATAGGGTGGATATTCCATTATATTCATGGAAACTAAATGAAACCTAAAAAGCCAAATGTCCTGCAGAACCCGAGAGATCCCCAGTTCGAATCTGGGCGCGGGGATGTAAAGCCATTGCTAAAGAGCAATGGCTTATTATTTTCTCAGATTCGCTAGATTCAGTTTGATTTATATTCGAATCCGAGCAATTACGACATTGACAATTTTATTAATCAATAACAGATGTTGTGATTGGGAGTTGGGCACAGGAACTTCTATTCTTGAGTGATAACAAAATAGAAAGTTTTAAAAATAGTATATTCTAAATAAAAACAAATAAAATGAGTCTCACAAAATTTTTAACAGGTAAGCCCGGAAATGTTCCAGAATTAATGGAAACAGCTAAACTATTTAATTTACCTATAAAAATCACTTATACTGTCTTGGAAGACGCTAGTAGTGGAATATCTGAACTTGCAGGAAGGATTACTTATCAAGTTGGAGGGTTTAAGATAATCAAAGTATATACTTGCATAACAGATAGACCAATAATAAAAAGCTTAAAAAGAAAAGCAAAAAAGAACTTAGATTTAATCAAATCATGCGGAATTGATTATAATGAAGGGTATATTAAAACTCCAAGATACTAGATTTCTAAATCCCTAAAGATTTAACAAAAAAATCCAAACCCCAAAATATACATCCTTTCTCATAAATAGTTATAAAGATTAAAACATCTTAAATATAATGAATATAAAAACCAAAAAGCAGAATTCTGATGGAATTGTAAGGCTCGAGACTTCAGGAGAAGTAAAGGAAATAATTTTTAAGGAAGACTTTCTAAAACCAAAAGAAGCCTCAATTCACATTTGTTTTAGAGGAAAAAACAGTTCTGGAATAGTTGAATTAAACCAAAAAGAATTAGAAAAAATATACAAAGATACAATTTCCAAATTAAATTTATTAAAAGATTCTAAAATTATTAAGTTCAAAAAATAGTCATTGAAAAAGCTAAACAAAAAGACAAGTTTCTCAAAATACCTTTTCTAAACCAATAATCCTTATATATAATAATCAACTTTATTTGCTATGGATAAAAGAGAGCAGATGTTAATTGAGATTTTTCTTGCAATAATACTAGTAACTCTACTCATCCTCCTAATCTTTTTATTTACTAGTCCTTCTATAACTGGAAAATCAACAGCAACAAAATCAACAGTTTCAAATTCATATAATGTAAATTCTTACAATACAAATTATTATGACTATCCTTCATACACTAAATATCCTTCTACAATTAGATATATTAAAGACAAAGATTATTCAAGATATTATGATAAAGATTATCATTATTTAAGATACTCTGACAAAGCAAAACACGAAAAACTCAGTGGAATGTTTGGAAATGAAGTAAACAGATATACTATATATGTAAAAAATAGAGATTATAAGAGTGGTTACTTCACAGTAAAATTTTATTTCTCAGATTATTACGGAGAAACAAGAACAGAATCAATAAGGCATTATATTAAATCTGGAGAAGAAAGAAAATTCTTTTATCAAAACATTTACAGCGACAAATATGGATTTTATGACTGGGATTATAAAGTTATCTCAGAAACAAAAGTTCTTGATAGATAATGTTAATATAAAGTGAATATTCAAAAATATACTTATCAAAATAGATTCTTTATTTCCGAAATGTTTAAAAATCAATTTATCTCTAAAAGAGCAACAAAATGAGGTGTCTTTTAAGACAAACTAAATCAAATGGAGGATGACTTAGACAAAATTTCTAGGGAAGATGACGAATTTTTTGATGATCTCGATTCTTTAGATCTCGATAGTTAACTCTTTTTTTTATTTTCCTTTTTTTATTATTTTTTATTTTATATACACTTGTTATTTTTTAATCTCTAAAACAATCCTATTATTATTTTTTTCCAGTTCATCAAAACTTGAATTTATAAAAAATTCTAACTTATCAACATTTATTTCTTTAGTCCTAATATTTTTTAATGTTATTATTCTTCCATATCCAATTTCCAAAACATCCAGTTCAACTTCTGTCACTAGTTTTTCGTCAGCATAAATCAAAACTTCGGTTTTTTCAGAATTTTTAAGCCCATTATTTCTAATGCTTATATTAGCATCTAAATATCTTCCATGCATAACAGCAGAAACATTTTCAAAACTAAGATCAGAATAAGTTGGAATTGAATAAAGCTCGTTTATTAATTGAGGGATGTCTTCTCCAATAGTTTGTTCGCATTTACTAACAGGATACATTATGTTATTCGGATTGTTAGAATGGTCAAAGCCCAAAGCATGCAAAAGTTCATGTATTGCGATATTTGGTCTCTCGCATTTAGAGTCCCTTATTAACAAGACTTTTCCGTGTAAAATAACACTAAACCTTTCTCCCTTTGTTATATTCGTCGGCCCTCCTTCTCCTGCAATAAATAATCCCTCCTCAATTCTACTCCCACTTTCACAAGTTACAGAAATTTCCTCATCAGAATTTATAGAATAGAAATTCAAAATACTCATACTTGAAATTATTTCAAATGCCTGCTCCATATCATTTTTCTTTTGCAATGGACAATCATAAATTTTATAAGAGATTTGTGAATCCGGATATCTCATGTTCTGATAAAACTGCATTGTTTCTTTTACAGAAGTATTCAAACTAAAATTATAGTTTTTAGATGTGACATCAAATTCTATTGTTTTAAAAGGGATAAACCAATAAAAAACAAGCAGTAGAACTGTAAATAAAATAAATATTAAACTCAAAAATGTCTTTATTCCCATAAGAATATACTGCAAAAAGATTATATAAATTTGTTGATAATTAAAGATTTTGAAAATAATTATCTAAAATTATTTGTATTTCAAAATGAGATAAATCACACATGCAAATGAAATTCCTGTTATGTCAAGAAAAATATCAAAAAGAGTGCAGAATCTTCCTGGAACAAAAAATTGGTGAATCTCGTCGGAAATTGCATAAGCAATTGATGTTATAATGCCCAAAACAAGAATGGAATATCTAACTCTTCCTTTAATTAAAGAAATCAATAAAAACAAACCAAATAAGAAAAATGCAAAGATATGATAAAGTATGGATATTAAGTTAATGCTGCCTTTACCAATAGATGGCTCAAAAACTAAAGAAGACAGACAAAAAATCATTATTGCTCCAAGAATCGTAATAGCCCAGGATAATTTATTATGCTTTTCAAACCAGATTATCATTAAGAAAATATATTAAAGATTTTTTAAGGATTGTTGTGATGAAAAATGAAAAACGCCCACGCCGAACGCTTTGTTTTTGTTTAACACCCCTTATTTTATCTGAAATACCAATGGGAATAGTCTTTTTAAAATGAGGCGACTACTCAGTGGGTGCAGAAATGGTTTAAATAATTTTTAGGATTAATAATTCTAAATAAAAACAAAATTATTTTTTCTTAAAAAGGTTTTTGTTTTTAAAGATAACCTCTGTGTGGGGGTAAGCTATTTCAACATCTTTCTGTTTGCTTATCCTGTCAAATATCTCCTTAGTGATATTACTTGAAATCTCAAACATGTTTTTTACTGGTGCATAGAAGAGTACTCTAACAGCCATACTACTATCATTCATTTTGACCCTAACTTTTGGTTCTCTTTTTATATCTTCACAATAATCCTTGACAAATTTAATCGCTGATTCATTTGCTATTTTCATAGCTTTTTCTAAATTACTCTCATAAGTTACATCTACTACAACCTCCCCTAATATATAATCATTTATTAAAGTATAATTGATTATATTATGTTCAAAAAGAAGGTGATTTGGGATCATTATATTTCTCCCAGAGGGCATATCACTATCAACTGTTCTTCCTATCTCATCAATATAAATATGAGTTAATGAAATATCATAAACTTCTCCTTTTACATCTCCTATAACAATTCTATCCCCAATATTAAATGGTCTCTTTATCACAACCATAATCCACGCAGCAACACCAGTGATAGGTTTTTGTAGAGCAAATCCAAGCCCTGCAGTAATTAATCCAACAACAAGACCAAGTCCTGTCCAAGAACCTATGTAGGAAAAGAAGGCAATAAAACAAATTACAATTAAAAAAATAATACTTAAAATCCTCGCAAATATCTTAATGTTTGATACTTGTTTCTTTGACTTAGATTTCTTAAGGAGACATATTTTAATTCTCCTAACAACAAAATTAAAAATAAATATGAGGATTATCACTAATGCTATTGACCTAAATATAGCTATGTTGCTCTTTACTAGATCTACCACCTCTGAAAAAACCATTTCTTATTCAGATAGGTCTTATTTAAAAACATTTCTACGCCCACGCCTATATCTTAACCTAAAGTTCACTTTTAGTTAATTTTATAAGATATAAGATTTCAATATTGAAATGAATAAGATAAACGCTATAATTATGGCGGGAACTTCTAAGAAAAAAAGAAAATTAATAGACGAAGATGATGGGCGAGGCCCAAAAAACAAAGCATTAGTTACTGTTCATAAAGAACCAGTAATCCTCAATGTATTACAAGCATTAAAAAATTCAAAGTATATTAATTCAAATAATATAGTAGTTATTGGACCAAGACCCGAATTAAGAGACATAATTAAAGATAGTGAAGCTTTAATTTTACCAGAAGAAAAAAGATTTATAGATAATGCAAGAAAAGCATATGGAAAAATCTCTCCAAATGGAGAAAGAACTTTTATTACTAGTTGTGATCTTCCTTATATAAATGCTGAAGCAATAGAGGATTTTGTTATGGAATGTGAAAAGTATTATGCAGATTTTTATTTTAGTTTAATTAATGCAAAAAATATTCCTAAAAAATTAGAAAGATTAAACAAATCAATGAAGTTTTATTTAGAACAAGAAGGTTACAGAACTTCAAATATGAGTATATTCGAAGGAAGAAAAGTAAAAAACAGAAAAAAATTAGAATATGAAATTGAAAAAGTATTTTCATTAAGAAGAACAATTTCAATTCCCGCCTTTAAAAGATTATATGGTACTTTTAAACACTATAAAGAGGAATTTAAAAAACATAGAAATAGAAACTTAACAGAACAAGATGTTACTACAGCTATAAAAAGAGAAGTAGGAATAGAACTTAAATTAATAATAACAAAAAATCCAAAATCAGCAATAGACATTGATTATAAGAGAGATTATAAATATATTAAAAAAAATTATTGGAAAATAAAAGAAATCTTAGATAATTTTATTCCATCCCAAGATTAGTCAAAATGATAGACGCCCACACCAGCATTTAGAATAAGTTATCAAACCAACCTAATTTCTTGTTTTTAGGTAATTGTTTTATTGCATACTCATATTTACATGCCTCAGATTTGTCCTTACAAGGCTCAGATCGAAGGAGACTCTTAAAGCCTCTCTTGTAAACATATTTACTTCCCTTCCCTATAGCATGTGCCTCCATCCGAGCATCAATATCCTTTGTCACACCAGTATAAAATGAACCATCCTGACATTCAAGAATATAGACATACCATTGTTTTTTCATTTTATTCAAACAAACTCCAAATTCATCTTACCAAGCTCTTGTTTTAATGAATTAATTAATTCTTCCTTATTTGCTCTGAGTTTCTCATCTCTTTTTTCTTCTTTTGCCTTTTCTATTTTTAGAGTATCAATCTCAAGGCTAACTTCTTTTATTTTAAGATATTCTTTTTGAGTTTCATCTTTTTTTATTTCTTGTTCATGATTTTTTGTCTCTTCTACTTTGACTCTTATTTGCTTTACTTTTTCTAAAATTATATCATTACTTAATTTTGCCTCGTCTAGCAAACTTATAATTGATTTTCCATTGTCTTTTATAAAGTGTGTGTAAAAATCCTCTTTATGATTTTTAACCATTTTCATTTGTTCAGGGTTTATATGGAAAAAATTAGCTAGGGCCTTAAAATCAAGAAGTTGCTTTAATTCTAAAATATCTTTTTCTGACTCTTCTCTAAGAAATTTAATCTTTTTCTGTTTAGCTAAGTTCTCTAGATAAACAGTACTAGTCTTAATTTCCTCTAAATTTTGTTTCAAAATCCTATTTTCTTTTTCTTTTTCACTTATTTTTTTATTCAAATTTGATTTATTTTCACTAATCCTCCCTAAGGTTTTATCAATTGAGTTAATAGTATTTAATTTTTCTTTAATTATCAAAAGACTCTTAAAAGAATCTATAATAAATTTACTCTCATCAAAAGTTTTTAATAAATCTTTAGAAAAAGATTTGAATCTCCCTTTTATATTTGCCATTTCTTTTCCAATTAAAATTGTAGCCCTTTCATAATTCTTAAATGAACTTTTATTAAAATCAAAGAAAATCTTATTTATCTTCTCAATAAATTTTTCTAGTTTAGGTTCTCCTAAGTTATTCAATTTTTCAATTAAGTCTTCCACAAATTCTATATATTTCTCTCTACTATCAGCTACAATATTTTTAACATTATCCTTCTCCTTTACTGCCTCAACATCAAAATCCTCTAAAATTACTATTTTCTCTCTAAGTTCTTTAATAAAATCCTCAATCTTCCCCTTAACCACAAAAAGAATCTCTTTTTCTTTGAATTCATTTTCCTTTATTTTTCTTTTAATCCAGCCTTCAATCTCAGAAAAAGCCAGCCTTTCTGTAACAATTTCCTCAACATTGTTTGTCTTAGTTATTTTTTTAAGAAAATCAAATATTCCCATGTTACTTGCTCCAATTTAACCAAATATTTTATCATTTATAGATATTGACTAAGAATTTTTAATGCCAATGCCAACCAATAGCCTTAAAAACCTCTTCAATTAAGAAATTATATTATTAATGTGGTAAGTCTTGAGCATAAGTCTCAAAAGACTTGTTGTTCAAGGAAATATTTCTTGAGTGTATATTATTAATGAAACGATAAGATGAATAAATTTGAAAAACTCGGGCTTAGCCCCGAAGTTGTTTCTGTTTTATCTAGTCTAAAGATAACAGAACCAACAGAAATACAAGAAAAGACAATTCCTTTAGTGTTAGCTGGCAAAGATGTTATTGGTAGTTCTGCAACAGGTTCTGGAAAGACCTTAGTATTTGCATCTCCTTTGTTAGAAAATCTAAATCCAAATGATTTTGTCCAAGCACTTATCCTTACCCCCACACGAGAACTAGCAGAACAAGTAGCTTATTCAATAAAAAGATTTGCAAAAAATAAAAATCTAAATGTCCTCGCTATTTACGGTGGCGTTGATATTCAAAAGCAAATTAGAAAAATAGGACAAACAGACATTTTGGTTGGAACTCCTGGAAGAGTGCTGGACCATTTAAAAAGAGGGACTCTAAGAACTCATAAAATTAATTTCCTTGTTTTAGATGAAGTAGATAGAATGTTTGATATGGGCTTTCAGAGAGATGTAGAATCAATAATTAGAGAGTGTCCAGAAAATCGTCAAACAATGCTTTTTTCTGCAACAATTTCTTCAGATATTGATTATCTTGCACAAAAACATACAAGAAACGCTAAAGAAATTTCTGTTGAACCAAATGTAGATCCAAAAAAATTAAAACAAGTATATTATAATGTGGAAACGAACAAAAAATTTTCCCTTTTGGTACATCTTCTAAAAGAAGAAAAAGCACATCTTGTAATGGTGTTTTGCTCAACAAGAAAAAACACAGATTTTGTCGCAAGAAATTTATGGGATTTAGGAGTAAAGGCAAAAGCAATTCACGGAGGACTTCTTCAGTCCAAGAGAACAAAAATAATTAATGATTTTCAAGAGAATAAAATAATGGTGCTTGTATGTACTGATGTTGCAGCAAGGGGTTTAGATATAAGGGGCGTAAGCCATGTGTATAATTATGATATTCCAGGGGAGACTAAAGACTATATTCATAGAATTGGTAGAACTGCAAGAGCAGGAAAGGAAGGGACTGCAGTAAATATCCTTGCAAGTAGAGACTACGAAAATTTCAGTAATATTGTAAATCGCGAAGAGGTAATTGTAACTCCTATTGAACTTCCAAGATTTCAAAGAGTAATGATTCAAATGGATTTTCCAAGGAAAAAAGAATTTAGTAGAGGTCCATCAAGAATTCTTAGAAGTAGAAATCCAAGAAGAAACATTCACTCAAGACCATTTGGAGGAAATAGATATACAAGAAACTCAGATAGACATGGACCAAGAAGAAGTTTCCAAAGATCAGATACAAGAAAAAATTTTGGTTCTAAAAAGAAAAGTTTTCGAAGAAGTTGATTAATTTTTTTTAAAAAACTATTTAAATTAAATAAACAATAATTTAATATGGCTCAAACATATAAACGGAGGAAATCTATTCCCCTAACAGAAGAAGAAATTAAACAAAAATATAAAAATATCCAGGATGAACTTAAGGAAGTTTTAGAATGGAAAAAAGAAGAGGAAGAAAAATTAGCTAATATTAACTCTTCGCCTCAAAAAAAAGGGGCGGCTAAGAGGGCATTGAAAAAAGTTGCAAGAAGAATCGACACAGTTAAAGGTCAAATAATTTATTGGAAACTCAGAGTATCAGGAGAAAGTCATTTTAAAGCAAATCTTGAAATGAATGAATATTGGGCAAGTTGTAAGGAGAACTAATTCCAAACGCCCATGCCGAAAGAATATCAGAAGTGATACACTCCCAGGATTATTTCTTTGATTTAATTCGAAATAATTTAATGATTATAATAACAAAAAAGAGTGCTGTGCCTAAATATGCTAGAAAGTTACTTTCTGGTTCTGGAAATAAAAATAAAGTAATGGCTCCAATAATGCAAAATATAATCCCCCATATTCTTTGTCTTTCTCTTTTCATACAAGAAATAATAAAATATATTATATAAGGGTTACGCCCACGTCGAGATGACTGGGGGAGTTTTATTTTTTCTTTAAGAATAATACTGGGATTAGTGTACCTAAAACAACAGCTCCAACAAAAGCTCCAAGAACTTTTACCCAGATTTCTGGAGAAATCAACACTCCAACATATGAACCAAGAAACCCTCCAGCAGCTGCTGAAATTACTGCAACTAAAATCCGTTTATTTCTTAATCTTTTATCCATGTTTATTTTATGATAATTAAGTTTTTAAGACTTACGCCCGTCATGGGAGTAGAAGCGCCCACGCCGGGAGTCGAACCCGGGTCATATCCGCGACAGGGATATGTCTTAGCCGTTGGACCACATGGGCATAACTAAATTAAAAGAAAGCTGTTTAAAAAATTAACTAATAAAAGATTTAATTAAGTAATAAAATATCATTGTAAAAACAACAGCGAGCACACTAAAAGCAGGCTCGTTAACAAATGTCGTCTTAATGACTATCCAACTTGCGATAATTCCGGCAATTACAGCCATAACAATTCTAATAATAAATTTCTTCTCAAAAATAGTTTTATTTTTTATCATCTCAATACCAGTATAAATAAAAGAAACAAAAAAATACAAAGGAACAAGTATTACAGCAACAAGAAAGAAAGAAACTTCTAATATTGTTAAATTCCAACCAGATATTTCACTCAATGCATAAAAAAGATTATGCAAAATCACAGACAAAAAAAATGCTCCAATGATTAGCAAAATCTTTTTTCCATTTAACAGAAAATATTTATTAAGTTTATTCACACTCTTTTTTTGTTTTTTCATATTATTTTTTCCCGGCTTTTATCTCTTTAAATCTCATATATTTCCAAAGAACTTTCGGAATTTTGATACTGCCATCTTTTTGCTGGTTGTTCTCAAGTATCGCTACCATAATTCTTGAAGTTGCTAAAGCAGTATTATTCAAAGTATGAAGTATCCTCCTATTTCCCTTCTTATCAATGCACCTTATTCCTAATTTTCTTGCTTGATAATCTGTGCAATTTGATAAAGAAACAACCTCCCCATACTCTTTTGTCGTCGGTCTATAAACTTCTAAATCCGCACTTCTATATTTCCAGTCAGCCAAATCTCCAGAACATAATTCAAGAACTCTGTAAGGCAAATCCAATAATTTCAATATTTCTTCTGAATTTTTTAATAGTTCATCATAAAGCTTTTCAGAATCTTCTGGTTTGCAAAAAATGAACTGCTCAATCTTGTTAAACTGGTGAGTTCTCCACAAACCCTTTTCATTTATTCCATGAGCCCCAATTTCTTTTCTGAAACACATAGAATATGAAAAATATTTTTTAGGCAATTCTGATTCTGGAATCACATCACCAGTATGTATAGCCAAAAGAGACTGCTCAGCAGTGCCAATTAAATGAAGATCCTCTCCTTTGATTGAATAAACAGATTCTTCAATAGTCTCTTTATCCATAGAGGCGTATATTGATTTCTCATTTAACATTAAAGGGGTCTCAATGTATTCATATCCTTTTTTCTTCATGCAATCTATTGCAAATCTAATTAATGCTTGGTTTAACAAAGCTAAATTTCCCTTAAGATAATAAAAACCATTTCCAGAAACTTTTGCAGAAGCATCGAAATCTCCTAATCCCAAATCTTCAATCAACCGAACATGATTTTTAACAGGAAATCCAAACTTATTGGGCTTTCCAACTTTCCTAATTTCAACATTTCCAGACTCGTCTTTCCCAACAGGAACAGACTTGGAAATTATATTTGGGATTTGATACATTATCCCTTTAATTTTTGTTTCTAACTTTTTCCTTTTTTCCTGAATTCTCTCGATTTTTTCAGGAATCTCTTTTGCTTTTTTTATTTCTTGCTTAGCATTCTTCCCTTGTTTTTTTAATTTATTGATTTGTTCAGAAATTTTATTTCTACTCGCCCTCAAACCATCCTCTTTATATTTCAACTTTCTCCACTCATCATCCAACTTTTTAACATCATCAACTAAATGAAGTTTTTGATTCTGAAACTTTTTCCTTATGTTCTCCTTAACCAAGCCCGAATTCTCCCGAATAAGTTTTATATCAATCATAATCTAATCAAAGAAAAGCAATATTTAAAGTTTATCTCGGACGAAGTATTTATAAATAATCACCACTAGATTAATTTATGAAAGAGGTGCTTGGAAGTTTTGCAACAGAAATTATTAAATTGTACAACGAGTTTATCGCACTCCTTCCTTCACCCCTCGGAGAATTTTTCAATCTGCTAATATTGGTTCTATTAATTGTTCTTTATTCTATTTTTATTTGGAAATTTTACAGGTTTATTGCCACTAAAAATATCCTTGGATTAAACCTTAATAAATACAACAAATCAGAGCATCCCTTTCTTACAAAATTAATTGAGGGTAGTTTTTATTTTTTAGAATATATTGTAATTTTGCCATTTTTAATTTTATTTTGGTTTTCAATATTTACTCTGTTTCTAATAATTCTGACAACAAGCCAAGAGATATCACAAATATTAATTATATCAACATTAGTAATTGCAGCAATAAGAATGACTTCTTATTACAATGAAAACTTATCACAAGAAATTGCAAAATTCCTTCCATTCACTCTACTTGCAATAGCAGTTCTCAATCCAAACACATTCACAGAAGTTCAGTATATTGAAAAAATATTAACTCACTTTAGCCAGATTCCTAGCTTCATCAGTCAAATAGGGTATTATTTATTGTTCATAATCCTTCTTGAAATAATTTTGAGAACTTTTGATTTTATATTCTCTCTATTTGGATTAGAAGAAGTTGAAGAAATTAAAAAAAGCGCGAAGGAAGAGGATGAAGAAGAGGAAGAAGAATAATTCAATTCCTCTCAACCGTAGGATGCTCATGTCCTTTTTCCAACATTTCTCTAAGCATTCTTACATGCTTATCTTTCTCGGTCTTATACTCTTTCTTGTCGACTTTCAAATCTCTAATCATCTTAGCAACATATTCTCCTCCTAAAAAATGAGGTGTTAAAACATAATTCGCTCCCTTTTTATACAAATTAAGAGCATCTCTTATCTGATGTGCCCTCACAATAATTATTGCATTAGGATTTACAAACCTTATTGAATCTATTAAAAGCATGTTTGTTTCAGAATCAGGAATTGTTGAAACAGCCAGTTCCAATTCATCCAAACACAATTCAGACAAAAGTTCTGAATCATAAGCATCTCCATAAAGGCAAGGTATCCTCAACTTTGACAAATTAGAAATTGTATCAGGATTAAAATCAACAACAAGGTAATTCTTTTTTAACCTCTTCAAAGAATTCAAAATATTAAATCCCATTCTGTTATATCCAAAAAGGATTGCATCATATTTATTTCTAACTTTTCTTTCTTTCTTTATTTTTTTCCTTTCAAAAATAGAAATAAATCTAGACATTTTTTTATAAAATCCCTTGGAGTAAATAATCATGTAAGTTGAAAAAATAATAGTTATGACTAATGTTAAAACCAGTGTATGTAAAACATAAGCGCTTATGTGGCCCATTGACACTCCCAAAGCCAGAACAACCAAGGAAAACTCAGAAATCTGTGCCAAAGTAATTCCAACTGAAAAATTAGTCCTTTTAGTATATTTAAACATCGTCATTAAAGTCATCAAAATCAGAGGCTTGAAAGTCAGGACTATCAGAGAAAGAATAAGTGCATTAGTAACTATTGAACTAAAACCTGAAATTGGAATATTCAATCCCAAAATTATAAAGAAAATTATAAGAAAAAAATCTCTTAGAGATCTTATCTTTGAGCTTATTTCTGTGCTGTATGGAGAAATAGACAAAACAACTCCCGCAATTAAGGCACCAATCTCAATTGAAAATCCAAAATAATTAAACAACACAGCAATTACAAAAAACCAACAAATTGAAAATAAGAACAATAATTCCTGGGACTTGGCAATATTTCTAGTTATTCGAGGAAGAATAAAGAACCCGATTAAAAACAAAATAACAATCAACCCAGTTCCACTCAATAAACCTTTAATTGCAAAAGAACTGAAACTAGTCCCATAAGCCATGGAAGAAATAAACATCAAAACAGCGACGGCAACTAAATCTTGAATGATTAAAACACCTATGGAAATTTTACCATAAAGAGAATCAAGCTGATGATTATCTGAAAGTAATTTCATCACAATAATAGTGCTGCTAAACATGAGGGCAATTCCAATATAAACAGAAGCAACAAAATCCAATCCAAACAGCTCAAGCGAAACCAAGAAACCTAAAACAAAAGTCAAAATCATCTGTCCTAGACCAACAAAAAGCGACGACGTTCCTATTTCTTTTATTATCTTTGGATTCAAATGCAAACCCACCATGAACAACAAGAAAGCAATTCCAAATTGAGAAAAGATATTTATAATTTCATCTGAAGCACCAAACTTAATAACAAAAGGACTAATAATAGCTCCTGCAATAATATAGCCAATAATAATCGGCTGCCTAAATGCCCTTAGTATATATGACACTACAAATGCCACAAGGAGTATAATTGCCAGTTGAAGGAATATTTGTTCCATTTTCACCTCTTAATTAAATAAATAGTTATAGTATAAAAATGTTTTTAGATTTAAATATTCTGAGAACTTTCATATATTTTGTGAGAAGAATGTTTTAACATTCTTGAATAAAAATCTCTTAAAATTATTGCACCCCCCCTATATCCTTTTTCTAATCCATCTACAGCATTCAGATATGTATATATTTCCCTACCATATCCCACTATTTTAAAAAAAACATCTTGATAATTTTTTACATCTTCACATGCTCCCTTATCTTTTAACATGTTCTCAAGAGAAGATTGTAACTTTCTTCCAGCATCACAAGATTTCAAAAATTGTTTAAGCTCTTGTTTGATACTATTATTAATCAAAACACCATTTTCTAAAAAATTAGAAGAAGCGAACAACCCTCTACTGGCTTGACTCGCAATTCCAAACCAATACCCCCATTCTTTTAATCTTTCATTTTTCATATAAAAGCCAATTATTCTGAACTTATAAAAATTATTATAATAAAATATCTATAACAAACTTTTTAAATCAATTCAAACATAATCATTTATGCCAAAAATGTTTAAACTACATTTTTGGACATCCAAAAAATTTAATTCCTATAAAAGGAAATTTTTAAGATGCCAAAAGTGAGAATCAAACTAAACAGCACTGAAATTAAAATGCTCAACAATATCTGTGATTCTATTAAAGAGATAGCTAAAAAATCAGGAATAATTATTCATGGGCCTGTTCCTCTGCCCACAAAAAAACTCAAAATAACCACGAGAAAATCTCCCTGTGGCGACGGAACAGCGACATTTGACAGATTTGAAATGAGAATTCATAAAAGACTAATTGACTTGCCTGCAAATGAAAAAGTTCTTCGTCATATTATGAGAATGCAAATTCCAAAAAATGTCAACATCAAAATAGAGATGAAAGATTAAAACAGATACTGCAGTATATATTTCTTTATAAAAAGAGTTTTTATTTTAATGTGTGGATTACAAAAAAAGAGATGAAATTAAAGGAAAATTAACAAAAGTGTTAAGAGAACACAAGCAACAAGAAGATAATAAATTGCTTGACTTGTGCAGAGACATTGACAATTACATAAGTAAAGGGCACACAAATAAAGAAGCAATAGAATACACAATAGATAGATATGGAAATAAATAAACCCATAAAGTTTATAAAACACTAAATATAATCATCTAACATGGAAAAAGATATTGGAAAAATAAACAAGAATGATATGTCAGATATTATCTTAAGAATTGATGATTTTGGTGGAAGAAGAGGACTCACAATAAGGGAATTTTTAACAAGTGATAGATACACAGGTTTCACAAAATCTGGTGTAAGAATTTTAGCATCTGACTTCCCAAAGTTCAAAGAAATGATTAATTCTATAACAGAAGAAGATATGAAAGATGAAGTTCCAGAGGAATCAGAAAAAGAACAACTTCCTCCAGAGCAAGAGACTCTAAATCAAGCAACAGAAAAATCAGAAGAGGATTCTGAAGAATCAAAGGAAGATTTACCTGATTACTGAATTAATTCTAAAAACAACTCTTTAAGGATAAATAATCATAAATTTGTTATGTCTAGTTTCCTCTTGTACTTTTAAGATTTTTCCATGAAGAAATAGTTACCAATGTGTTCTTTTTTACCAGCAGTCATCTTAATTAATTTGGCTTCAATTATATGAAAATGCGGCTCAAATAATTGTTTTATCTCCTCAAGGGATGAATAATATAATCTTGTTCCAGCAGGCATTTTTGCACCTTCAGGAATTATTCTTAATTTTTTACCTTTCGCTCCGAAATCGGGATTTTGGTTATTGAAACAAAGAGATAAATATTTTCCACCTTTATTCAAAATCCCTTTGATATTTTCTACATACTTTTGTCTTTGTTTAGGGATTATGTGATGCAAAATTGCCCATTCAAATATAAAATCAAATTTATTGTTTATTTTGTCTAAATCTATAATATCAATTGCTATAAATTTAACTTTTACATTTTGTTTCGCCGCATTTTCTTTTGCATTAGTTATAGCATTTTCAGATATGTCTATACCTGTCACATCAAATTCTTTTGAAGCCAAATAAATAGCGTAGAATCCTTCACCACATCCAACATCAAGAACTTTACATGGTTTAATTTTTCCACTTTCAATTAAATTTACTAATTTTTTAGGGGGCTTAGATTCTGTCCAGACTGCCCCTTCTTCATATATTTTTTCAAATATTTCTTTATCATTACTCATATACTAATAGATTATTTTAATGTATAAAAATCTGCTGATTTAACAGCGCCTTCGGGAATTCTTTGCCCCACTTAATTCCATCCAGGGAAACTAAAACAACTTCCCAAAACATTTAAAAATATTTTTTATCTTTATTGTTTATGAAAAAGAGAAGTTTAATAACAATTTTAGTTATTTTAGGAGTAATAATTATCTCAATTATAATTATAAACAGTAGCAATGGTGTATCTAAGGAAACAGCCATGTGTATTGGAGAAAATTCAGAGCTTTATGTCCAGCTCGGATGTAATGCTTGCAAACATCAAGAAGAAATGTTTGGTGAAAATAAAAAATATTTAAATATAATTGACTGTTGGTATGAAAGAGATAAATGTTTGAATATTGAATATACTCCAACATGGATTATTAAAGGAGAAGAATATATTGGGGTTCAGAGCATTAAAAAATTAAAAGAGCTTACTGGATGTCAATGATAAAACTCATCAAAGATGGCAGATATTTTAAATTTCACTAAGATAACAACACTTGCATTAGCAGATTCTGTAAACCCGTGCGCTATTGCAGTTCTAACCATGGTTTTAGTTGCAATCTTAATCCAGAATCCAGACAAAAAGAAAAAAGTACTTCAAGCAGGTTTAGCATTTACAATCTCAATTTATATTGGTTATTTATTTTATGGTGTTATCTTAATCCAGTTATTCAGAACCTTTGCTGAATTTTTAAGAGAAAACTCTTTTTATATTTACAATGGATTAGGAATTTTTGCAATGATTATTGGTGCATTGAATATCAAGGATTATTTTATGTATAAACCAGGAGGACTTGCAACAGAAATGCCAATATTTATGCGACCAAAAGCAAAGAGGATAATTCAAAAAATAACATCTCCTTCTGGAGCATTTATAATTGGATTTTTAGTAACAATATTTTTATTACCCTGCACTATAGGTCCTTATATTATTGCATCAGGATTATTATGTGAAATAGGAATGTTGTGCGCACTTCCATGGCTTTTGTATTATAATTTACTATTTATTATTCCGATGTTAGTTATTGTAGGAATAGTCTATTATGGATTTGCAAAAGTTGAGCAAGTCTCTGGCTGGAAAGAAAAAAACATCAAAATACTCCACCTAATTGCAGGAATTTTATTGTTTTTAGTTGGGATTGGATTGTTAATTGGGTGGTTGTAACTCATTATGCCCAAATTGAATAACCAAATCTACATTTGGCTCTATGTTCTCCAAACCAATAGGAATGTCGCATGCTCCGAAACAAGTTCCAAGCCATATTAAAAATTCAGCATCAGTATTTTCCTCTAAATAATCAACAACATCAGTCGCATGAGGCTTAAGCCCGTCGGCAAACTGTAATAAAACTAATTCTGCCTTAGAAGTCCTAATCTTCTTAATAACCCTGTCTAATTCTAAATCATATCGAAGTTTTTTGTTTTCCATAAGGATTATAATTAAGAGTTATTTTTATAATTTTTGGGTGGTAAGAAAGCCTTAAATACAGAAAAATCGTGTTTTTTTATTAAGGTTAAGGCGGAACAATCAGTTAAAGCTTAATCTTCGGATTTTGTTTTGCTGGATTTATACGCCTTACTCTTAATATTTCTTTAACAATAACTATATCTTAGTTTTAAGAATGGTAACTATATTCCAAAAAAGAGTTTATGGTTTAGTAAAAAAAATTCCAAAAGGAAAGATTACTACCTATAAGGAAATTGCAAAAGCCCTAAACAGCTCTCCAAGAGCAGTTGGACAAGCATTAAAAAGAAACCCCTTTCCAATAAATATCCCTTGCCACAGAGTAATTAAAAGCGACGGTAGTTTAGGTGGATACAAGGGTAAAGTGAATTCCAAGTTGAAGAAAGAATTGTTGGAAAAAGAAGGTGTTGAGATTATCTAATAAACAATCAGATTATTTTGATTTAGAAATATACCTTTCCATCTCTTCAATTTTTAAAGATCTTGGATTTACAGCATTATAAGGAATTCCAAGTTTTTGATATACTTTTATCCATTCTTCTTTATCTACTCTGCCATCCTTGTTATAATCAGCTATAATTCTTAATCTGTCCTTTAAATTCTCTGTTTTTTTTCTAGTTGATCTTCATATATACCCAATCCTATAGCTCCAAGAAAAAGCATGCCTCCAAAAGTCAAAAGTATTATTGGGTCTAATATAAGTTTAACTAATGTTTCTATTTTTTCTTCCATAGCACATTTCGACTCTTCTACTATTTAAATATTTCATTTTTTTATTAACTTTTAAAATAATTAAGAACTTAAACACAACTTTAAAAAATTTTATTCTCGTGAAAGATTATTTTATCCATACAAAAGCCATTCCACCCAAAAACCTTATAACTTGAGTATTTCTCTTCTATTTTATGAAAAAAATACGGCAACCAATTGTTCCCCATACGGGTCACCTTGGTCACCTAGAACTAATTACCGACA
>CAZHRM010000004.1:0-27070 GCA_964534855.1 Candidatus Woesearchaeota archaeon | reverse complement strand
AAAAACTAAAATTATTAAAAGATATTTCTATAACCGGCCCGCCAGAAGAAATGGTTTCTGAAATTTTAGAAATTTTAGAAGAAGTTGAGAATGTTAAAAAAAATCTTTAGATAATTAAAAAATATCTCTTTATCACAATAATTATTATAAATAATGAGAATATAATTTTACATAATGTCAAGAGATGATCAAATAAAAAAATTAGAAGAATTGAGATATGAAGTACTTATGGGAACAATATGTAAAATAGATGGTCAACAAAATGAAATATATATTGGAGAATTAACAGAACAAGGAGAAATAATTCCAAAATATTCAAAGGGGAATTTAGAAGCACTAAAGTTTAGTGTGGAACTAAAAGAGATATGTAAAAAAGAGGGTTGGACATATTTAGAAAATAAAGAAAGACTTAATCTCGCTTTAAAGTTTTTAGACACCCAAGAAGAAGAGATAAGAAATATCCGGAAAAGTTTGTTAGAAGATTAATTTATCCTAATAAATTAAATCTCTAAATTTATAATTCTAATTACATTAGTATTGTCCTTAACACGATACTTCAACCCGGAAGCATTTTTTGGAATTTCAAATACATTAAAGAAATTCTTTTTCATGTTAGGCTGTAATCCTCCCTCATCAAAATAAAAAGAGAAAATAGAATAAGTATTATTTTGGCTGTCTGTCAAATCTGAATAAAAACCAAAATCAGTTGCACTTTTTCCTAGATTAGTGACAGCCCCATACACAAGTAAGAAAATCCCATTTGTAGTTTTTTCTTCACCCTCTACTAAAACTTTAGTTTCTTTAGTAGTGTTATAAATAACCATTGAAAAATTAATATTATTAAAAGTCAAGGTAAAATCTTCATTAAGATTATGATATATAAACCCTGCCTCAATAGAAGGCATATTCATACCACCAATAATTGCTATAGTAATAAAAGCCGCCACAACAATCAAAAGTTTTAACCATTTATTCAATCTTAAAATTTTTTGAGGTAAAAAGAGAAAAATAGCGAGAACAACAGTAAATATACCATATAAATAACTTCCTAAATAATTATTAATAATCAATAATCCTACTCCAAACAATAAAAGAAGAATTCCTATTATAAAATTAATCACAGTTATAAAACCTATTTCCTTTTTTGGCTCCTCTTTTTTCATTATACACACAAAAAAATAATATATTTAAAAGTATCTGCTTAAAAAAAGATTACAGTCATTAGTAAGAACGCACATTCCATAACATATCAAAAAAAGCTTTTTCTGCTTTGGCTCTTAAATCTTCTATGATACATTCTTTTCCTGCAATCCTCTCTAAATGTTTTTTAATAACCTTAGCAGGAACTCTATCGGGAGTTATATCAACATGAAACATATCAATATTCTCTAATAAATGTTTTTTATCATTTGCCCAAGCTTCCACAACAACAGGACCATTATATAAATAAGCTTGATAAGCAGTCATTAATTGTTTCCTTTCAGCAAAAGAATAGCAAATAAATTTTTTATAAGGAGGACTCCTGTCTGTTGTGCCCTTTCCATCAATAGATGTAATTAAAGCAATTTCTGGATAATCTTTGAGCACATTTAACGAAACTTTATCATCAGGATACCCCCATTTAGGATTAACATACCTCAACTCTCTTTTTCTTTTATTCTTGTCCCAAACAGCAAACATAAAACTCGACACTTCTGTATCTTTATCAATTTTCCATGTCATTTTCAAGCCTCATCAACAACTCCAGCATTTGTAACAAAGAAAATAGTTTCGTTGTCAGGCAGATTCGGACTGTCAATTAACTTCGCAACTCTTGAATCTTTTTTACCTCGTCGCAAATATAACCTGTATGTTGAAGCATGTCCTACAATATGCCCTCCAATTGCAGTCGTCGGGTCTCCAAACATTTGGGCAGGATTAGCCATAACCTGATTAGTAACATAAACTGCCAAATTATGCTTTTCTGCCAGTTCCATCAAACCCTTATGAATATATTTGTTAAGTTTTTGCTGTCTATCTGCTAATTGTCCTCTTCCAGCAAACTCTGCCCTAAAATGAGCAGTCAAAGAATCAACAACAAGCAATTTAATCGGCTCCCCATTCTTAATCATCTCTGAAACTTTTTCAAGAAGTAAAATTTGGTGGTCAGAATTAAAAGCTCTTGCAACAAAAATATTTTTCAAAACTTTTTCAGGATTTGCACCTAAACTTTCTGCAATTTGTTTTATTCTTGCTGGCCTAAAAGTCCCCTCTGTATCAATAAAAACACACTTTCCATTAACACCCCCTTTTTCCAAAGGCAGTTGAACATTAACTGCCAAAGTTAGACCTAATTGGGTTTTTCCAGAACCATAAGCTCCAAAAGCCTCTGTTATAGATCTGCTTTCAACACCTTTTCCGCCCAGAAGTTCATCAAAATTTTTACTTCCTGTTGTAATATAAATAACATTAGCTCTTTTCTTAGCATATTCTATCCCATCCTGAAATCCCAAATCAAGCATATTTCTTGCTGCTTGAATTGCTTTTCTCGCAACAGCAGGGCTGACACCAGCAACATCACCCAATTCTGAAGGACCCATAACAGCCAAAGACATCATATCATAAATCCCTGCTGATTCAATCTTAGCAGACACAGCAGGCCCAATTCCAGGCAAATCAGTAAATTGGGGCTCTTTTGATTCTTTCTTGGTTTCTTTAATTTTTTCAGAATCTTTCTTAATTGCCATACAAAATCAAAGCACTTCTTATTTATAAGGATTTATAGGATTATAGATATATTTTAAGAAATATTTAAAATCCTCCAAATTAACAACCCCAAATCAGCAATAACAAAAAACACAAGAATGCTTGTTTCAGATTTTCCTCCTGTTCTGATTCTGCCTAAAGATTTTTTTTTATATGGATAAAAAGACCTTATACCTTCAACAGTAAAACTATCCGCAAGCAGATGCAAACCATATCCTAAAAAAAAACCAAGGGCTATTACAGGAAAAAATAAAACAAAAAATAGAGTAAGAACAAATAAAAAAGTGAAACTGTGGAGTATTCCTCTATGCTTAATAAAAAACTGCAAAATCCTAAGTGTCTTCTTTTTTCCAAGAGTAGAAAATCTAGAATCAATGTCTGGAATAAATGTGGAAACCAATGCGACCATCACAAACACCAATTTATGCTCAACACTTGAAATTAAAAGTAAAATAAAAAATAGGGTTATTGACAAGTGAGTTCTGATTAGCAATTTAAATCTCTCCTTTTTTCATCCTAATATAAGTCATTGCCAATATTGCACCAATAAAATCTGCAACCAAATCAAGAGAAGTATTAATAAAACCACCAACACCTGTTTTTGGAACCAAAACAGTTGCAATAAATTCTACCATTTCGTTCAATGCCCCTACTCCAAAACCAGCCATAATAACAAGAATTGAAATAGACGTCCATTTTTTTATTGGATATTTTAAAAAGGGTTTAAGCAAAACAAACATTATCAAAGTTGCAACTGCAAATCCAAAAAGATGCACAAACTGATCATACCTAAGAATAGGATAAGTGCTTGATAAAGGAATAAGTATCAATTCATATAACCTTGTTGTACCCCCTTTAAGAAGAAGCCCACCTCCAAGCATGTGCAATAAACCCCAAATGCTCAATCCCCACAAAACAAAATTAGGATAATTTACTTTTTTATTTGTTAATAAAATCACAAAAAAAAGAAAAACTATAACAGCAATATACATCACAAATTCATAATTTTCTCTTGAGACAAAAACAAATAAAGCTCCAATAAGATAAATTAAAACAAAAATCAATATTGGAATCTGACTCTTTTTTATTAGCATAAATAAAAAATAAAAAGAAGTATTTAAGCTTTAGGCTCCAACTCTCCAATCAACTCATCAAAATTTATTTCTTTGGTTCCATTGATAATAAATTCAGTATTATTAAAGAATTTATTATTTCTAACATCCCCAAGAAAAATCATTTCTTTTCCCAAAAGATTTTGTTTTTGTTGAATCAATTTTTCAGGATTGTCTAATTCTGTAATTCCTATTTTTGGCAGACTTTCATGAAACAAAACTCCCCTAATCGACTCGGTGCCATCATCCAAAACAATGTTTATTAAAGCTCTTTTTTCTGGAGCAACTTTTCCGTGCTCTGCACAAGCAAAACTATCTCCTTCAGAAACAACTTTTCTCTTACACTCTGGACAAACATTAAAAAATCTCGGCTCAAAAACCTGAACAATAAATGCCCTCACACTTGAACTTTCTCCAACCCTGAAATCAAAAATATTTTTCTCCTTAACAACCCTCTCTGTCTTAACATCATTTAAAACTTCACTGCTCAATTTCAGCTCAGAAAAACTTCCCAAATGAATCTCACTATCCCTCATACTTCCATTCATAATCTCAACAATTTTCCCTTTCGTAATTTCCCCTTTTTCAATTAATTCTATATGGTTTGTATCCCACAAGACTATTTTTATATTTGAAGTTTCGTCTGCAATAAGTAAATTTACAACTTTCCCCTCATCTCCTTTTTTTGTAGTGAATTTTCTGACAGGAGACAAATCAATAATTTTTCCAACAGTATTAATCTTCCTCATTCCAGGCAACAACTCATCTATTTTCAATTTCTCGTTGTCAAAGGAAATGCCAAGCTCAGCAGCAACAATCTGCGCAGCCCCTTCTTTACTAATCAACCCAGCAAGCTTCGCTCTCTTAGCCTCAACTCTTCTATCAAGCTCCCCTTTCTCTAACTCAGAAATCTTAGAAATTTTTTCTAATATTTTCTCATAATTTCCCTCAATCATTTACCAAAAAACAAATGATGGTTTAAAAAAATTGTTATCCAATAAAGCCACTTTAGTGTAACAATTGTTATCTAACAGGGCTACTTTCGTGTAACAATTATAGTTCCAAACAAGAAGACTTATAAATTGCCCTTTGATTTTTTTATATGGGAATCGCAGCAGTCAGAATAAAAATAATGCCAGCATCTCCAGAAACAGACTTGGAAAAAATTAAAGATGAGGCAAAGATTATTGTAGAGCAAAGTGATGGAAAGAACTGCAAATTTGAGGAAGAGCCAATAGCATTTGGCTTAAAAGCAATAATAGTTTTCTTTGCATGGCCAGAAGAAAAAGAACTTGAAGAATTAGAAAAAGCCTTAAGAAGAATAGAAAATGTTAATTCTGTCCATCTTATTGATATACGACGAGCCTTTGGATAAATATAAAAACTATTCAGGACTTTTTTCTTTATGTTATCCCAAGAACAAATAGAACAAATAAAGAAACAACTTATTAATCAACTTGAAAGTGCAAATCTTCCAAACAAAGAAGAAATAAAAAAATCCATTGGAATAATGAATCCTCAGCAGTTAGAAGAATTTCTAATGCAAAACAATTTGATTAAAACTTCTGAAGGGGTTGGTGACCAGGGAGATGGAGTAGGAACTCAATCCCAACAGTGTATCTTTTGCTCAATTGTTTCAGGGAAAACGCAGTCTTATAAAATAGATGAAAACAGGAATGCAATTGCGATATTAGAAATAAATCCTATTTCAAAAGCCCACGCATTAGTGATACCTAAGAAACATATTTCATCTAGTGAAAAAATTCCCCAGATTGTTTTTTCTCTTGCAAAAAAAATTGCAAAAAAAATAAAAACAAAATTCAAACCAAAGAATGTAACAATCTCCTCTTCAAATTTATTTGGACATGAAATAATTAATGTTCTTCCAATATACAAAGATGAGACAATTAATTCACAAAGGCATCAGGCAAAACCAGAAGAGCTTGAAAAACTTCAAAAGATTTTGGAAAAAAAGACAAAAATAAAGACAGTCAAAAAACCCGAAACAAAAAAAATAGAGGAGAAATTGTGGTTACCAAGGAGGATCCCTTAAAATTAATTTTAACCTCTACCAAAAAGTCTCTCAAACCAATTAATAAGTCTTTTAATTAACCCTTCGCTAATGCACTCTCCAGAAACACATACATTACTTTTACACTCAAAATTATTATTACAATAAGAGTTATCTATTTTGAATTCATTCATCTTGTTATTTAATCCGCAGTAGTTGTCTTCTGTTCGAGTTCCAATTGGCAGACAATCACCACGGTTATCCATGCATCCTGTACAACTTGCTGCACCCGATTCTTTATATTCAAGATAGTTATCAATTGCTTCGACCAACAAAACCGGATTTACTTTGTTGACACCTATCTTGCCATTAATTCCTAAGATAGTTTCTCCTGTTTTCTGCTCAATGTACTGGTCAATTTTATCTAAAGTTTCATTACTAATATCATCTAAGTCAATAATTCCTCCTTCTGCAATATTTCCTTCTTCATCAAACTCTTCATAAATTATTATATTCTCACTAACTGCGGTCTTTAATTCTCCTGCAGTAAGATTGTCCAAGGATTCCAGCAGGCTTATCAGATGCTGCTCATTGATATAGTTCCAAGGTGCATTAGCAACCCTCATCTTGCTTGCTAGCGAAGACCTGAACCAATTGCTTACTGTGCAGCCCTGTATACACTCTGTATCATCTATACAATCTCTTCCAATATTAACACTAGCAGAAGAAGACGGGATACAATGGCTCTTGAAATAAGGATCCAAATAGTATGACCAAACACAAAGATTATTCATCCAGAAATTACCTGAGGAATTTAAACATATATTTCTATCATTAACAGATGTACATAGACTTACAATATTTACACAACCTGTCTTATTAAATACCCCATTATCTCCAAGCCACTCGCATGGCAGATTTTGCTCTTCACTTTTAATGTAACAAGTATTGCTGTCGTTTGCATCACTGCAAACAGCACTTTCCAATTCTTCAACATGAATGGGTTCACCTGAACACCACTTCGGGCAGCCTGTTGTTTCATTTGCTATATCGCAGTTTGGACCATTTGGATAATTGTTACTAAGAGGGTTACTAGAATAATAATGAACAATATATTCATCATAAAGACCCCCAAAAGAATGACCAAATTCATGCAATAGAGTGTCTCTGTTGAAAGTGATGCTTCTGTGAAACATATCATACAATACCAACCAACCAGCACCAAGACCTGCGTAAGAGCGATGACTTTCATAAGTCTTTATTAAAAATAATGATTGTTTATTTTCATAAGAAGGGCAAAAATCTCTCAATGCGCCAGTAGGGAGTGCGCCAATAAAGCCTGCACCAGGAGAAAAAATTGTCTTGTTTACAAACCATAAATTGAATTTATCTTGATAATCTCTGAAAGGGGTTTCTGAAAGTAATCCTCTATCATCCCATGCACCAGTTCCGTCAATATTAATTAATTCAATAATTCTTTCTTTTAGTTCCTGTTCATTAGTATAATTATAACCTATAAAAACAACATTGATTCTATTAGTTGCATTTTCATCATTGTAGCCTGGAAAAACTTCTAAACACATTCTTTCATAGTCAGGCAGGCAGCTGCCGTCGAGTTGGCAGATATATCCACCATCGCAACCACAAAAACTGCAATTGTTTATAAGTGTGCCATTATCACAATATCTGGGCATTTTTGTATCGCATTCACCATCCTTTATCCAACCATCATTACCTCTGCACTGGGATTTGATAATTTCGCATTTACAAGTGTCTGTATTACATTCATAAGGATAGCCAGAACCTGAAATGCAGTCACTGTCTGTTTCACAGGAAGCATTGCATCTCTTGTCACAGACCGGCACTACATCATAAATATCCATACATACCCCTTTTACGCAGGCAATCTGGACTAGTTTAAACCCAACACATTGTGAACAGTCATTATCTGTCTGGCAGGCACACACACCTGTTTCAATATATAGAGGGTCAAACAAACAATAGTTGGATTCACACTGTGAATTTTTGAAACAAGATTGGCCTATACGTCCTTTTTCATCACCAGTGTCATCAGCATTTGCAACAATTAATGAAAACAAGAATATAGTGATAACTCCAATAATTAAAACACTCCCTTTCATAACACTAAATAGAAATTATATATATAAATTTATCTACCAAAAAGAATCCCATAAACCAATTTTCCAAAAATATATCAAGATTAAAAAACTAATTAAAAAAACCGGTGTAAAAGGGATTCCTTGTTTTATCATTATTTCCCTATATTTTTTCTTAATCAATTTAATATCATCCTTGTTCAAACCCTCCCAACTTATCTTGATTAATTTTCTTCCAACCCTCAAATTTTTATAAAGCCAGTCCCCCTCTTTCAAGTCTTTGGTTTTAACTTTCTTAACCATGCAAATTTCATCAACTGCTTTTCCATAAAAATAAAAATAAGGCAAAATGAAAACCAAAATTCCAAAGAAAAGCAACAAATTTTCAACAAACCAAAAAGCCATTAAAACCAGCCCTAAAATCATAACAGAATAAACTACTTTTTTGTTATTTTTTAATTGTATATAAAATTCTTTTTTTAATTTCTTAAAATTTCTTAAACTCAAAGCCGCGCTAATTATCAAGCCATAAAATGCTCCAATCAATAAAAATATTAAAAAGAATAAAATGAAAAATTTCAAATTAGTAAAAAAATTCTCAGAAAAGGGAAGTATTGTTCCTAATGCAATCATTAATTTTGCATCTCCTCCTGCAAATGTTCTTCCATAATAAAGCAGATTTCCAATGACAAAAAAAATTCCCAATCCAATTAAACCCTGATAAAAAAATGCAAAACTTTCACTAGAAAACAAGCAATAAATAAACCTAAACCCCAGAGCAAAAATTATCAAAGAAAAATTAAGCCAGTTTGAGACTTCTCTGGTTCTCAAATCCTGGACAACAGCGAAGATAATCCATATTAATGCAAGCACAATTAAAAAAATCACCTCTATCATAAAAAGAAAAACAAAATCTAATTTATAAAATGCTCGCAATTAATTACTTGCTCGCTTCGCTCGCTTATTGATTGCTCCGAACCAGATTCACAACAATGCTCTTCGCTTAAATTATTAACATAAAATATTTTATTAACCATCTATCTCGAGCACGAGCGAGATAAATTTTATTTCTTAGTCTGAATCCTCCTCTTTCCACCTTTTTTATAAGGATGTTTTTTCTTTTCACGTTTTTTATTCTTTCTCTTGTTCCGTTGTTCAGAATTTCCACGAGCCATGATTAATTAAAAGAAAAATTGTTTATATAATTTTAGGAAAACTATTAACAAGGTTGAAGAGCAGAACAATTTGCTACACCATATTTTGGATGATTAACAGCAAAAAAACTACAATTTCCTTGTATTTTATTTGCCCCATCATTTAATTCCCTCTCTTTTGTACAATAATCATAAACACTGTGTGTAGAACAAGCTACTGAACATTGATTTACAATCGTGTCAACATTATCCTTTGACATCCAGGGAGCAATCTTGTCCCAACCCATTGTAAATCCAAGTATTAAAATTACCAAGACAACAACTCCTAAAACAATTAATATAATTGCATTAGTGCTTAGTCCCTGACCTCTTTTATCCATAACAACTTAAAAGTTTTTTTATTTATAAACTTTTGTATACGTAACTGAAATTATATCATTACTTTTTTTTATTGTTAATTGGTTCGCACTGAACAGGACATCATCTAGTTTTTCAGCGGCTTCATCATTTCCATAAATTTCAGAATAAAAATAAAATTTCTCAATATCTGAATTCAATTCCTCAATCACTTCAACACCCGACTTCTTCCCACCTCCAAGAAGCCCTTTGTCAAAAATAATAAAACTTAAAATAGCCAATCCACAAATTGCAATAACTAAGAGTACCAAAATCATTACAGGAACATCTCCTCGTCTGTTTTTTATGAGTTTTTTCATTTTAATCTTTTCTAATTAATTCCAAACCTATTTTTCCCTCCTTATCTAACCATACTTCATCGTAATAATAAGATTTTAAATTATCTATCTCTCCTTCTTTATCTCCAAAGTATGTATTTGGAAATATTGTCTGAATTAACTTTCCTTTAACAGACCCTTGAACAAGAATAAAACCCATCCAAGAATTATCGGGATAATCATTATTATAAATTTCCTTAAATATTTTTTTAGCCAAATCAGGATTGATAATTATATTCTGAATTCTTTCATTCTCATTTAATTCAACCATCTGTCCAAAAACATTTTCAATTTCACCTTCTTCTTTCGTCAACAAATATCCAACAAAAGATTTTGTCACAAGCAAATCATTGTGTCCTTTTATTTCAAACTCTCTACCCAAAATAGCCTTCTTAGCAATGCCACTCGCTCCAGCAATATAAATTGAAATAACCAAAATAACAATTATAACAATAGTTGCAACTATCCAAGTCATTGTTTCTCCAACTTGCGCTCTTCTATCTAACATTTTTTTCTGTTTTTCTCACAATTGATTTAATTCTAATTACATATTGATTGTTATTTTCATCTAAGGTGTAAAAACTTCTTTCAACACAAACAGGAAAATTTTTACCTTTCTTACCACAATATTCTTTTAGGTTTGTATTTCCTACATCACTAATAGAATCTCTCGCAGAAGTCCCCTCTTTAAATTTCTCAAAATTAATTTCAATATAAAACTGGTCATTATTCCAATTCTTAAAATTTTCAACATTAAAGGTTAAACCACATTTCTCTAAAAAATTTTCATCATTAAATTTATCTTTATCTAAAATATCCGATCTCATCTTTCCCCCTTGAGAAATGCAATCAGCAATTTGATTTATCATAATATTTGCTTCAATTTCTCTAACATCATAAGGTTCTCCATAAAAAACAGCAGCCATGTAAACAACAGCTGCAGCTACAATGAACAAAATCACAAACCAATACACTGAAATTATTTTATCTGTCATTTATATCTCTCTATTTTAAAAATATAATTATTACCCTCTTTAGAATAAAAATAAAGCTTGCTTAATCTAACATCATTAAAAAAAGAATATGAATATCCTCCCCCATCTGTTAATTTGACTGTTACAATATTATCTGAAATAGAAACTATTTTTCCTTCCCAGTTTTCATCCTCTGCTTTCTTAACTGCATCTTCCATATTCAAATTAATCTCCATTCCTGGCTTGGCAGAATCAATTATCAATGCTATCTGCTTTGCATATTTCTCCTCTAGAACAGCAGTATCGCCCATTCTTGAAAACAAAAATAAAATCAAAATTGTAAAAAAAACCAAATTAAGAACAATAAAAATAATATTTTCTGTTAAAATGTTCCCTCTTTTATTCATAGATAAAAAAGAAAAACCAGATTAATAAAATTATTGATTATGCTTTTGTGATGAATTCGTCGCATCCCACATCTTTATAATTTTCATTTGTTTTTTCAAGCATAGTTACTCCAATAGACTTGTCTTCTATAAAAAATGAAAAAATAGCATCTTCAAAACGTCCAGTCAAAATAAAATATTGCTTATCAAATTTAATATTATTTAAAAAATAATTATTCAAGAATTTATTAAAATCTCTTTCTATCATGCTAAGATTATTGGTATTATACATATATTTTAGATAAGTTTGAGTACCATCTTTTTTAGTTTTACTGAGGTAATCATAAAAATCTGGATAAGATATTTTATCATTCTTGAATTTATCTTTTATTTTTTCATCAAATTCAGTTATAGAACATATAGAACAAATTGCTTTATCAAAAACAATTCCTTTAGTAACATAATCAACCCCCCCTTCGCCAAACATCCACCAGCAATCGGCCATCTCATCGGCAATTGCTTTCATTGTATCATTCTTAATTTTTAAGACATCCTGATCCATATTAATATTAACTGTAACAGAAGGATTAAAATCCTCACATTCTCCTCCTCCTGAAATGCAGACATAACTTGTCTTACAATCCAATTCTCCTCCAAGAAGAGATTTTGATTTTAGCAAAACAGAATTATGGCAAATCTCCTTGTCTGTTGTTTCCCCTAAATTCAGTCTAAATATTAAAAACAAAATAATTGCAAAACTTGTTATTAAAACAACTAACATAACTATTTGTTGAGTTGTTAATTCTCCAATTTTGTTTTTTTTCATTTCCATTATCCAATCACCCCTAATTTTCCAAGCATAAAATATACTCCTCCTAAAACTACTCCAAAAAACACAATCCACATTAAATATTTTATCAAAGTATCTAGATTCATTTTTTAGTTATTTCTCCAGATTGTATCTGAAGAATAATTGGCGGATCCTCTAATTTAATTTTCTTATCTTTTACAATAAAATCATTCTCTAAACAAATTCCTTTTTTGTCGCATTTTTTAGCAAAAGACTCTATATCATTATTTTTTACAAATAATCCTTTAACAACATTAGTACCTTTTTTCAAAAGACTAAGATCTTCACAAATACAAAGACAATTATTCCAACCCATATTAGAACATTGATTTGGCCTAATTCCATCAGAAGACCAAGACGAAATCACCCATCCCTCAGGATTATAAATTTCAACTTCAGGGTGTTCTGCATTTATCTCACTAATTAAATGCTCTAATGAAGCTTTTGCCAATTCCAAATCCTTATCCTCTTTATTTGACATGTACAATGAAACTAAAAAATAAACCAAAAAACTAATACAGATTAACGCAATGACTATTTTCAGAGTTTCTTCAGCCAATAAAAATCCTTTTTTGTTTTTCATTTTAACAAACTCAAAATAATCTGTGAAGAATCGCTTCCAAGCATATTCTTAAAAAAATCAATAACATAATTTTTAAAAATAAGATATACTCCTCCAACCACAACTACAAAAACAAAAATTCCAACAATTATTTTTATCAATTGACTGATTGTCAATTCTGCCATTTTAATTATTTCCTGAACAAATCTTTAATTAAATCTATTAATGAAAATCCCTTTTCCTTAAGCAAAAAGATAGTAATCATAAGTATCACAAGAATCGCAACTGCTATTAACAACCATGGAAGATATTCTGAAATAACCCCTTTTTTCCTCATAAAAACAAAAAAGAAATATAATTAATAAATCTTCCTAAAACAAACCACTTAATACAACTGAACTCAAAAAGAACAATGCCAAAGTCGACAAAAGAGCAGTAACAAAATAAAGAAGAATTCCTCTCTTAAGATTTTTCCCGGTCTTGTTTGTCTTCTCAAGTTTGTCTTCACCAGAATCTATTGTAACTAATGTTCCTGTCAAAATAAAAATTATTTGAATAAGATAAATTCCAACTGCAATCTGCAAATAATAAGGAGGAATCATTTTTGTTAAATTAAATATTTCAAGAATTGTTCCTAATCCAGCCAGTTCAGCACTTCCTGCCAAATCACCCAAATTCAATTTATTTAAAATAAGAGTAATCATTGCTGCTAAACCGACGACAACACCTGAAAGCAGAGGGGCAAGAAAAGTCATATTGCTCTTCATATCAGAAATAATCTCTGCAAGCATGTCTTGAAGTCTGTTAGTAATTTTTTGAATATTCTTCACATACTCTGAGATACTCTTAAGACTCATGGCAGCAATTTTCAAACCTTTTTTAGATGACTCTATAAGCACTCTCATGCTCGTGGCGATTAACTCAGAAGGATAATAATTAATCGCTCCTCTCTTCGGCTCAAAAACAGCTTTCTCAACACTCATGCCCATTTGCTGAATATTATAATTAACTCTCCTCAAAAAATTCTCTGTCATTAATCCTTTAGATGATTCAGCAACTCTTCCAAAGACAAGTTCAGGAGGCATGCCATTTTCCATTCTATTTCCCAACTGAAATAGAGAATTGTTAAATTCTCTTTCAAGTTGTCTTGTCTTTTTCCTCTCCTTAATCATTTCTTTTGTCTTGTCTAAATACGCTATTGAAAAAAACAAAGCCAATCCAAGAGGAATGAACATGCTCAAAATCAAAGCGCCAACTCCAAAAGGTCCAGCAAAACCATTCTCGGTAGATTTGAAATCAAAAATTTTCTCTTCGCCAAAAATACCCAATCCAATTTCAGAAAAGGAATAATCTGTTTGTAATCCTAACATTTCAGGAATAGGAGTGTATTGAAAAATTAAAGGCAAAAATCCTATTATAAAAAAAGGCAAACAAATTAAAAATGCAGTAAAATAAGGACTCCTGCTTTTATATTTAGAATAAAGAGGATTTCTTTCTAATAAATTTGTCTCTCCATAACCACCAGGCCTTAGAAGCATAATTTTGTCTGTGAGATAAAAAACAAAAAAAGGAACTATCAAAGTAAACAAGATAAAAATATGATACCATTTCAAATAATCTCCAATCATCGCAGAAGCCAAGGGCAACAATGCCAAACCCAAAGTTGGTAAAACAACACCAAGCATATAAACATTAGTCAAAGGGCTCCTAACACTATGAGTAAACTTCAACATCTTATCATAAACACCGTCGAGAACAACCTGAAGAGCTTTTTCTAGACTGGCAATCCTTCTTTGGTCATTAGGCTCAAACAAACTGCTTTCAATCAAATGAAAAGATTCTATGAATTCTATAGAATAATCTCTCCATGTCTCAAGATAATTATCCAAACTATCTTTTATTGTGGGAAATTTTCCAACAGAAACATCATAAAAAACTTTTTTAAAATCAAGTGCAAGAGGATACTGCAAATGCTCTGAAGCAAAAGCAATTGCCTTCTCTAAATTAGGTGTGTGCCTCATATAAACCACTGTATACAAAATAGCAGGAACCATTTGTGACGATGCTTTAAGCCTCCATTTATTCGCTAATCTCGTAGGATATCCATTAACAAAATAAAATAAAAATAAAGACAGAACAACCATTAAAAAGAAAAATAAAAATGGAAAATTAGCAAGGGCTCCTGCAATTAAATCTTGCTCTCCACTTCCCTTAATCAAAGCAATTGCAACAGAAATTAACAAACCAAGAATAAAAACTCCAACAAAAGTCATAACCCCTAAAGTCAAGGCCTGCCATGGCTCAAGCTCAAGGTGCGCAATTTCAAGTTGCTTTTTAATTTTATCTTCATCTTTTTTAGCAAGTTTTAATTTTATCAGACTTCCCAAACTATGACACCATTTCTCATATCTCGTCAGCTCAGGCGCCATCTCCTGCTTAAACTTCACATACTCTTGACTGTAATTAACCTTCTTAACATCAGAAATTTTAATCTGCCCCTCTATTCTTGCACCATGTTTTCTAAGGATGTCTTCTACATTAGGTCTTTTATATGGCGGCATTTAAATCACACTCTTTATAAAAAAGAAGAAAGAAAAAGAATTAATAAATGTTTGGAGTTATTTTTTGTATTGAATATAAAGAGTCCCTTCCTTTGTTGTTGAAGCAGGGGGAGGAGTTGTTGAAGTCCCATAAATATTAACATTTTGTTTCATTCTTGAAAGAATAGAATTTACAATAAAAAAGGATAAAAAAGAAATTATTCCAAAATACTAATGTTGATTAAAAATTAAATATCTTCCAATAGCAGCCAAGGTTCCTCCAAGAAAAATTAAAAAAATCCAATAAAGAAATTTTCTTAAGAAATGATTTTGATTTCATCTTGTCTTTTTTGTTTGTAAAAATCAATGATTTGTTGTTTCATTTCATATATAGTTTTATCAAATCCACCATATCCTTTTATTGTTTTATTATTTTCATCTATTATCTCAAAAATAAGTTTTCTATTACCAAATATTTTTAATTCTTCTATTTTGTTTAATTGTTGTTTGGTTGGTTTTTTCTCTGCAACAAAATCTACATTTACTTCATTTAAAGTAATTCTAATTCTTAAAGCACCAGTTTTTCTTCCAAAATCTATTTTATTTGATATTAATATTTCAAAATCAACTATTTGCCCATCATTAAAAAGATAACCTCCATGATTTTCTTCTATATTTTTCATTTTACTAACCATTTCTTTCTCTCTCTTTTCATCTTAAATCTTCCTTCCCTTCACTTCCTGCATTAACCACTTCTGCCATTCAGGAAAAACTCTTTCACTTAAAGGCAATCCAATCTCTTGTCTTATGTCATCAGAAATTCTATGAAAAGCATGATTAGATAAGGTATTAAATTCACACTCTAAAATTCTGTCATTTCCAATTTTCTCAGCAACTTCAACAACTTCTTTTTTTATTTTTGCTCTCAACAAAATATTATCATAAACAGCATCCCAGTTTCCTGCCCATCCTTTCACATTCGCTGCAATATCCTTAATAACTTCTATGTCTCCATTAATCAAATCTTCAGTTGGCTCTAACTCATCCTTTTCAACATTATATTTCAACAAATCAACAAATCCCTTTTCATCCACAGGATCTTGTTTCCAGTGCTTCCGGACTTCTGCAAGCTGCATGACTCTTCTCCAAGAATGGAGTCCATCAGAAGATTTTACAGGATTACAAATTCCAATAACATCTGTTGCCTTAAAACTAGTAGCAGGAACTTCCAAATCATTCACAACCCTGTCAAAAACACCATAAGGAGAAGCACCATGAATTGTTCCAGCAACAACATTTGCCAATGCACCAACACGCATTGCCTCATACAAAGCCTTAGCCTCTACACTTCTAACCTCACCAATAATTAAGCAACTATCGCCCAACCTTAAACTTGTTCTTATTCCATCATCTGCTGACACCTCAGTAGTTGTCTTCAGCAAAGCAGAACGAACTTTCATTCTTAAAATATCATAATTCAGTTTCCTCAAAGATTCAACTGGCAATTCCAAAGAGTCTTCAATAACAATAATTCTATATTTTGGAATAATTTCAAGCATCAAACTTCCAAGCAATGAAGTTTTACCAGAGCTTCTTGTTCCTGCAATTAAAAGAGTTCTAGAGCCGTCAATTAAAAAACTGAGAAGTCCTGCAGCAAAAGGATTAAGCATTTTATTTTTTATAAAAAGCGGCAAAGTCCATGGCTCTTCCCTATGTCTTCTAATAGCATAAGCCAGACCATCAGGCGACAAAGGCCTCTGAATTATTGCAATTCTTGCTCTTACATTTCCAATACCTAACTGAGTATCTAAAATAGGATTAGCCTCGTCCAAGGGCCTTCCAGAAATCATTCTAAACTTAGCTGCCCAGGAATCAACATCTTCTTGGCTAGGAAGAATATTCGTGAGACATTCATCATAATCCTGATGTCTTACAAAAATATTTGTCAAAGAAATCGGAGCATTCAAAACAATATCCTGAAGCTTTTTATCTTGAAGCAGAACTTCTATAAGTCCAAAGCCGATTGTGTTTCTAACGAGAATAATTGCTAACTTGTTCAAATCAGAATAATTCAGCTTTATTCCCTTGGCATTTGCTAAATCCTGCAATAAATCTTTAGAAATATTAAAAAAAACTTGTCTTATTCTCTCGATATCTGTAAATTCTTCTGCTTTTGGCTGATGTTCAATCAAAACTCCTCTTGCCAAATTCAAAAGCATATTATGCTCTTCACTCAAAGAATTCTCAGATGGATTCAAATGATAAATCAATTTAGACTCGTTCTTCTCTCTCAAAATAGTCACAAAAGAAGTATCATAATCACCTTGATTAATTTTATATTGGTCAATAATTTCAGCATTCTCTGGCAAATCTGAAACAAGCCTCGTAAAAGTAAAATTAGGAATTACATCTGGCTTAAAGATTTTATGATAAATTTCCCTGTTTCCTTTCTGATAATTTTTAAGATGGGGGAGCACTAACTGAATCAGTTGAATTTCTTCAAGTAATTTGAAAATTTTTTCCAAGAAATAAACATAATTTGTTTGGTCCATTTTAAATTGTGGTTCTATTTTGTCCAAAAAAATCTTTGCTTCAATAATAATTCTCTTCAATTTAGTATAGGCTGCTATAGGGTCTTGTTTTAGTAAAAAAAGAAAAGAAAAAATCTCATTATACCTCTGTGGAAAAAACTGCTCGCAATTAGTAACGAGTTTTCCCTGAGATAAAACTTTTTCTTGTCTGGCAAAATAAACATAAAGCTGAGCAAGCTCTAAAAGCAGAGAGGTCTCTTTAAAATCATAATTATAATCTTTTTGTTGAACAAAGACAATTCTGGAAACATTGGGATTTTCTATTAAAGCATCAACTGTTCTCTCCATAATTTCAGGATAATCAGAAAGATTCGGAACATAAGGGGCTCCTAAGTAATTAATATAAAGAATATCTTCTCCCCCTTTTCTTTGAACCTCATAAGAGTACAAGGGTGTTTCTTTCTTGAATTGCATAAATAAAAAAAGAAGAAGTAGTTTAAAATATTTTGTATAAAAATCAAAACACAATAAATTTAAACCCCTTTAACCTAAATTTTATATGGATGGTGAACAGATGTCCTATATGGGACAAGCCCTAGGAGAGGTGAACACAAAAATAAGAGATTTAGAAGAAAAACAAAGAATTCTCAAAGACAGACTTGTTTTAATAGGGCAAAATCTTATCGAAACCCGAGAGAAAAATAATCAGAGCATTTTAGAGATAAAAAAAGAAATTGAGATAATTAAACAAAATATGGAAAGAATGGTTTCATTTTTAGAAACAGCCTCGAGTGAATTTTCAAAATTTGCAAGAAAAGAAGACTTAGAAATTTTATCAAAGCAAGCAAAAATGTTCCAACCATTAGAATTTGTAAGGAAAAAAGATTTAAAAGATAAAAGAGGATAAATGTAATGTAATATTTAGAATGGGTATTTTAGAACAAGTAACACAAATGAAAAATCAGGGGATGGGTACTGAAGAAATTGTGGACAACTTAAAAGAACAAGGAATCTCTCCAAAAGAAATAGCTGATGCTCTTAGCCAATCACAAATAAAAAGCGCGGTCTCTGACATAGAAACACAAGGAATGCAACCATCAACAACAGAACTTCCAACTTTCCAAAATCAAGGAAATTATATGCCACAAACTCAAGAACTCCCCGACGCTCCAAGAATTGAAGAAGAGATGTATGCACCATCTACTCAAGAATATTCTCAGCCACAAGAATTTTATCAACAAGACGATTATGGAAATTATCCTAATGGAGGAGTTGACAGTATGATTGAGGTATCTGAACAGGTTTTTTCTGAAAAAATAAGAGCAATACAAAAACAAGTAGAAAGCGCGAATGAGTTCAAAACTCTTGCACAGACAAAAATAGATGACATTGCAAGCAGACTTAAAAGAATAGAAACAACAATTGACAAATTACAAATCGCAATTCTCGAAAAAATAAGCTCTTACGGAAAAAATTTAGATAATATAAAAAAGGAAATGTCTATGATGCAGGACTCTTTTGGAAAGGTAGTAAACCAAGCAGTAAGAGAACATAAAGCACACATAACTCATCCAAGAAAAAAAACTTCTAAGAAAAAATAAAGATTAATTACCAGTCATTGCATTTCTAAGAGCTTGTGCAAAAGGAGATTTGTTTTCTTTAGTAGATGTCCTTGAACCTCCAATTATAATTCCAAAGACTGCTAAAACAAATACAATTCCTGCAATCATTTTCCAGTTTTCCTGCCACCACCAACCAGAAGACCAACCAACAGCTCCTGCTGTTTGTACTAAAATAATTATTACAATAATTGCCCCAATTCCTAACATGGCATACATTACTGCATTACTATCAGGGTCTGCAAACATGCCAATAAAAATCAATATCAAAAGAAGAATTGCCAAACCAACTCCTAATCTTGGAAAAATCTCAGAAAAAAATCTTGGAACAAACTCAAACTGCAATGCCATTAATCCAACAACAAATGCAATAATTCCATTAATTGCCTTGTTATCCTTAAAAATTTTTGTTTGTGTTAATAATCCAAAAACTAAAGCAAAAATTAATAAAAAAGGTAAAAGATAACTAAAAAATCCTGCTTGTTCCCATTGAGAGAGCATATCGCCAATTGCTCCTCCCTCAAAATAACCATACCAAGCTAACATAACACCACTTAACATATTACAATTTAACAAAAATACTTTAAATATGTTTCTAAAAAACTAGATTTATACACAAGACAGAAAAATTATTTATCGGCGGACTTTTTTAAAATCAAAGCCAAAGCAACTGCAACAACAACAATAAATGCTACATTTGTCCAGAAACCACTGCTCCAATCTTGTCCAGAAAACAAATTATTAAAGAAATCATTTATTTCATCTACTCCAATTCCTGTTGCCCAAAGAACAGCAATAATAACTGCCACACCAATTACAATTGCAAGAACCCATTTCATCCATTTCTCAGGTGTAAATCCTTCTTCTTTTTTGAAACCTCCAAATATAAACCCCCAAAGCAACAAGACTATAAAAACAACAACAAGTGCTACTGTCAGAAACAAAATCAAATTTCCAACAACTTCTGTAGGATAAACAGCTCCAACAAAAATCAAACCAACAACAAATGAAATAAGAGCATTAAGTTGTTTTTTATCTTCTCCTAAAAGCTTTGTTTTTTCAAGAATTGCAAAAACAATAAAGAACACTAACAAAAAAGGAAGGGCAAACCTAGTAAAAATCCAATTTTGAAAAATAGTTTCCTCTACCATTTTATATTAAATATATTATCAACAAGAACAAATGATAGTTTTTAAATATTTCTTAGTTTATGTTTCTTATTTTATATTAAATCTTCTGGAATTTCTTCAAGATCAGAATCCGGACTTGGCAAGGCAGATTTATTTATTATAAAAACATCACTGATGGCTTTCACAAACTGGTGTGGAATTATCACTCCTCTTGCCCCACCAATCAAAGAAACAATACTTCCACTAACCTTAATTCTCCATCCATCAATTTTATTTTCCTGTAAATTAGCTTCTTCAACTTCTCCAAAATAATCTCCAGAATCAGTATAAACTTTCGTTCCAATAACCTCTGTTATTTTTTTTATTCTCATTTTGATATATTCTTCTCCTCAAAATGAGGGTTAAAAATTTCTTGAAATTTTTTTATTCCCATATAGATATTTGTAATAGATTATTTAAATAGTTTTCCATAATTGAATATATAAGATAACAACTTTTATAAAAAACATTCTCCTCAAATTAACATGTTGAACAAAAAAGAAATTATTGTTATGGGGATAATAACACTGATTCTTGCATTTACAATTAGTTTAGTAAAATCATTGGAAATCTTTCTTTATGCTTTGTTAGGAGTATTTCTTGTGCTAATAATAAACATCTTGGCAAAAAAAGTCGCGAGTTTTTACCTTGATTCAGAAATAGAGATAAAATTATGGGAAATTAAAAGATATGGATTCAAAGCCCATAAATATTTTAAAAAGCCCTTTCCAGCAGGAGCATTTCTACCCATAATCATAACAGCATTTTCATTTGGATATATAAACTGGATGGCGTCCCTAATTTTTGATGTAAAACCCAAAATTTATAGGGCAGCAAAGAGATACGGGCTCTACTCTTTTTCAGAAATGACTGAATATCACTTAGCATTAATAGCAGCAGCAGGAATACTAGCTAACTTAATCTTAGCAGCAGCAGGATATTTTATTGGTTTCACTACATTCACAAAGCTCAACATTTACTATGTGTTTTTCAACATGCTTCCAATCTCAGATCTTGATGGAAACAAAATATTTTTTGGAAGTATAGTATTATGGAGTTTCTTAGCATCACTGACTTTAATTGGGCTGTTTTTTGTTGTATTTGTGATATAACTCATCTCACGCATAAAACTATTTATACTTCTAAAAATTTTTTAATTCATGCCAGAAAAATTCTTAAAAGAGATTAGTCCAAGAGAGTACCAACAAAAAATCTTTGAAACTTGTGTAAAAAAAAATTGTTTAGTCGTGCTTCCAACAGGTTTAGGAAAAACACTCATCGCACTTATGCTAACTATAAAAAGAATGAGGGAATTTCCAGGAGAAAAGGTTGTTTTTCTCGCCCCAACAAAACCATTAGCAGAACAACATCTAACCTCATTTAAAGGACATCTTCCAGAATTATTTGCTGATATGCAACTATTCACAGGCATGGTAAATGCAAAAAACAGAAAAAAAATATGGCAGACAGCAGATATAATTTTTTCCACACCTCAGTGTGTTGCAAATGATTTAAAAAAAAATCTTTATAATTTACAGGAAGTTTGTTTGCTTATTGAAGATGAAGCACACAGGTGCATAAAAAACTATGATTACAATTATGTTGCCCAACAATACAAAAAACAATCCTTACATACAAGAATTCTTGGTTTAACAGCGTCGCCAGGAAGCGAAGCTTCAAAAATCAAAGAGGTCTGCAAAAATCTTTCTATAGAAGAGGTTGAGTTAAGAACAAGAGAAAGTGAGGATGTAAAACAATATCTTCAAAAATTAGAATTTGAAAAAGTTTTTTTAGAACTTCCAGTAGAATTTGAAGAAATAAGAAATATTTTAAAAAAACTATTTGATAGATATATTGAGGAACTAAAATCAAGAAGAATTTTTTTTGGCTTTCCTTCAAAAACAGAACTTCTTAAACTTCAAAAAAAAATTATGGGGACTTTAGCAAGAGGAAACAGGAATTTTAATTATATGTTGGGAGTAAGTGCGTGCGCCCAGGCAATCAAAATCCAACATGCATTAGAACTTTTAGAAACACAAACAATGTCAAGCTTCAACAAATATTTAAAAAATTTATTTAAGCAGGCAGCACAAAGGAAAAGCAAAGGAGTTGTGAAACTCGTAGCCAAACCAGAATTTAACCTTGTTTATACAAAATCAAATGAGCTCTTAACAAAAAATGTTGAACATCCAAAAATTGGAGAACTCATAAATATTGTAAAAAAAGAAAAATTCAAAAATGAAAAAATAAAAATAATTGTATTTACCCAATTTAGAGATAGTGCAACAATAGTTTCAAAAAAACTTAATGAACTTGAAGGAATAAGTGCAAAGATTTTTGTCGGACAATTGAAAAAAGAAAATACTGGACTAAGCCAAAAAGAACAAAGGCAAATAATCAATGAATTCTCCTCAGGAAAAATAAATGTTTTATGCGCAACATGCATTGCCGAAGAAGGACTGGACATTCCAGAAGTAAATATTGTTATTTTCTACGAGCCAATACCCTCTGCAATAAGAGCAATCCAAAGAGCAGGAAGAACAGCAAGATTAATGAAAGGCAAACTAATAGTGCTCATAACAAAAAAAACAAGAGACGAAGCTTTCTATTATGTCTCAAGAAGCAAGGATAAAAAAATGCGCTCTGCAATAAACTCTATCAGAGAAGATTTAAAAAACGGAAATAAATTAGATTTTCAAAAAACATTAAATGAAAACAATCTATAATATATTCTCAAAAAGAAAGTCAAGAATTAAAAAAGAAAATCCAAAAACCAAAATAATAATAGATTACAGGGAGAAAAACTCTCTTGTGGCGTCAGAACTCATAAGTTTTGGATTCGAAGTTGAATTCAGAGAATTAAAAATTGCAGATTATATTGTTAAAAATGTTGCAATAGAAAGAAAAACAGTTTCTGATTTTCTTTCTTCAATGCTCAACAAAAGACTTCTTAATCAAATTGAAGAGCTCCAGCAATATGAAAACAAATTATTAATCATTGAGGGAATTGATGAACATGAATTGTACAGCGATGATAATCTAGGAATAAATGCAAATGCAATTAGAGGATTTTTACTCTCAATAGTTCTTAAATACAAAACTCCAATAATCTTCACAAAAAATTCTGAAGACACCGCAAGGTTTATTTCAATACTCTCGAGAAAGAAATCAAAAGAAATTGCATTAAGGGTAAAGAAAAAATCACTAAACAAAAAAGAACAACTACAATTCATAATTGAGAGTTTTCCAGGAGTTGGACCAAAAACAGCGAAAAAACTCCTTGAAAAATTCAAAACAATAAAAAACATAATTAACGCTTCACAAGAAGAGCTAAGAAATATTATTGGAAAAAAAGCAGATATTTTTAAGAACCTTATTGAGGAAAGTTATTAATAGAAATATTTTCTAATCGTTCTTTTAATTCTTTTTCATTAACTTGCCACCAATCAAAAATTCTTACCCCTTTACCGGTTAATTCATTACAATGATTTAGTGTTTCTTTTATATAATTATCCAACACCTTTTCTTCCCCATAAATTTCCACTAAATCATCTCTTATTCTTGGAAGATATTTTTCTAGCCCAGTGTATCCCTTAGCATTTGTAGTTTTAGAACATCTTTCTAGATAAGAATTTAATAAACATTCCATTAAAATATAAAAAACAATTTAATCCTTTTAAAAAAACCCATACAACAAAATATATTTTATAATACAAAAATTATATAAAACTAAGAATTCTTTTTTATATATATTTTTTAATTTAGGTTGTATTTCTCAAGAGTTTCATAAATAGGCCCATGTTCTGTTAGAGTAGATTTTTTCAATTCAAAGCTTTCAACTTTGAATTTTATTTTTGGAATTTTAAGTTCTTTTAATTCTTTTAAGAATTTATATTTATTCTCAATCTTTTTCACCCTAGCAACAGTCAAATGACTCATAAATCTTTTCTCAATTTCAAATAAATTTCTTAATTTCTCATCAACTTGTTTCTGCAATTTCTCACAATTATCCAAATGCAACCAAATAATCCTTATGAATTTCTCAGAAAAAACTCCAATTAAATCTATTTTAGAATCGAAACTCTCAAACTCAATCTTCCTCAAATTTTTTTTAACTTCCACAATCCTCTTTTCATCAACTTCTCCTAAAAATTTCAAAGTCAAATGCAGGTTCTCAAATTCTGTTCTTTTACCAAAGAATTTTGGTAATTTGTCTTGTATTCTTCCAATTTCTTCTTTTACCTCTTTAGATATATCAACAGAAATAAAGGCCCTCATTACAACAACTCTCCCAAAATTTTAGCGCCTAACTTAACTGTAAGATTATCCCTATCTTTATCTGGATTAATCTCAACAATATCAAGGGCTCTAAAACTTTTAATTTTATTTATTCTCTGAATTAAATAGATAAATTCCCTGCTCGTTAATCCTCCAGGCTCACAATAACCTGTAGCAGGAGCAAAAGCAGGGTCAATAACATCTATATCCACAGAAACATAAAGCTCTTTTCCATTTGTAAACTCCATAATAATATCACAAGTGTCTTGCAGATTATCCAAAAGTTGGTTCATGTTAATGATTCTAATTTTATTTTTTTTTAAAAATTCTATTTCACCCTTCCAAGAATTTCTAACTCCAACCAAGAGAATATTTTCTGATGGAAAACCATATTCAATTAAAGTTCTAAGCCACTCTTCATGTGTTGGATACTTGCTATCTACTGGCCTCATACAATCTAAATGAGCATCAAAAACAATTAAACAGGGCTTTTTCCCTGAATTTTTGCATAAATCTAAAAAAGCCCTGGTTGTTGAGTAGCTAATAGAATGATCTCCTCCAAGAAAAATTATTTTAGATTTTGTTCCAAAAACTTCAAGAGAGTTTTCATAAATTAATTTATTAGTTAATTCCAAATTAAAATCATCTAAATGAATTTCCTCTAAATCCAAAAGTTTAATATCAATTGGCTTTCCCTGCTCATTTGTATAAATTCCCTTAAGAGCATCAAGAATGGCATCTCCAGCTTTCTCACAACCCTTTGTCTTTCCTAAACCATTTATTCCTGGAATCTTTACTACAAATGTCATAGAGAAAAAGAGGTAGGAGAGTTTAAAGGGTTTTTGATATTGAATGCTATTGCTTTCGGTGTGGATAAAGAAAATCTGCATTATATTCCTTAGAAGATAAATAAATTCTTTTTATTCTATGTTCAAAAATTTGTTTGAATTCACCATAAGCCATTGGAGATAGTCCTTCAATTTCTAAAATCTCTTCATTAGATAATTTGCACAATTTTTCAAGTTTATCAAAGCCATCAATTACAATATTAAATTGCGTAACATTATCTCCACTATAACTATGGATATTCGCAAGAGCCTCCCCTTTAAAATAAATAGTATCCCCCATAATTTTATAAAACCACATAGTATAAAAAACCTCCTAAAAAATTATCTTCTACAATCTCAAAAGAAAAACTATTTAAAATGGTTTCCCTTTGTAATTTTAATAAAAGGGTGAAAGGAGGTAAAAATGGCAAAACTAACTGCATGGATTGTAACAATAATTGGTGTTATTTTAATACTACCTTTGTTAAGTCTAAATATTTTAGAAGGATATCAGGATTGGTTGATAGCAATAGGTGTATTGGCTATCGGAATCGGCAAACTTTTAAGAAATTATAAAAAATAATTTTTATTTTATTCTTCAGGAACTAAAACAAAAAAACTAAATTTTTCTTTTGCTTTCTTAGCCAGTTCTCTAACATCTTTTAACTTAACATCAGAAATATTTTTTTCAAATTTATAAAAATCTTCTGCATTTCCATTAATCTCAGAAGAGAGTAGATTAACCATTTGTGTCTGAGAATCTTCCATTGAAATCTGATAGTTTCCTATTAACTGCCCCTTCACTTGTTTAAGTTCTTCCTCATCAAGATTGTTGCTAACTTTTTCAAACTCTTCTAAAATGAGCTTCTTTACAATCCCAACATTTTCTTTAGTTGTTCCAACATAAACAAGACTATATGCAAAATCCTTGTTAATACTTGAATCTCCCTTAACAACATAAGCTAAATTCCTCTTCTCTCTAATTTCACTAAAAAGTCTTGAAGACATTCCGCCTGCCATTAAACAACTAAGAACTCTTGCAGCATAACTTTTTTTTTCTTGTGCTAAAGGAACATGATATGCAAAAACCAAGTTAGCCTGGTCAATTCCTTTTCTCTTTTCAATCTTGGATTCATTCTTCAAATTAAATTTTTGCTCAGGCACTTTTCCTTTTTTATCTCCAAAATTTTTTTCAGCAAATCTAATTATTTTTTCAAAATCAGCATCTCCAACAACACACAGAATCATATTATTTGAGTGATAGATTTCTCCAAATTTCTTAAGAATTTTTTTCTTATCAATAGAATTCATTGTCTCATAAGTTCCAGCAAGATTGATTCCCATTGTTCCATTATAAAGACATTTCTGAATTTCATCAAAAATATGTTTCAGAGGATTATCATGACACATTTTAATCTCTTCAAAAATAACTTTCCTTTCTTTTTCTAATTCTTTTTCATC
>CAZHRM010000003.1:26383-34969 GCA_964534855.1 Candidatus Woesearchaeota archaeon | reverse complement strand
CCTCCTGAAGCAAGAGTTGTAAGTATTGAGGACACTAGAGAATTAAATCTTCCTCGGGAAAACTGGCTTCCAAGTGTTATAAGAACTGCTACTGGATTGGAAAAAGCTGGAGAGATAGATTTATTCACTTTGTTGAGAAGCTCTTTCAGGCAGAATCCAGATTACGTAATTGTCGGAGAAGTAAGAGGTAAGGAGGCATATGTATTGTTTCAGGGCATGGCTTCAGGACACTCATCAATAAGCACTATTCACGCAGATTCTGTTGATACTGTCATAAAAAGATTAGAGACACCTCCAATTGAACTCTCGCCAACTTTGTTGAATGTCCTCGATTGTGTTTGCATTATGACTCATGCGATTGTGAACAAAGAAGAAACAAGAAAACTTAAAGAGATTGTAGAAATAATAAATGTAAACCCCGACAATGTTGCAATGACAAACACTCCTTTTGTTTGGAATCCCTCTGACAACAAGTTTTATTTTAAGAGAAATAGCAAGATACTTGAAAAAATCACAAGTAGATATGGTTTAAGTGTGGAAGAGCTTGAATTGGAATTCAGAAAAAGAGTGCAATTAATTCACATGCTAAGGCAAAATAAAGTTTTTGAATTTAATAAGGTTCAGGATATAATTAATGAATATGTTAAAAAACCAGAAGAAGTTCTGAGAAAATTCGGCATTATGTAAAAAGAGATTGGGATGAAAAGTGGGTGCTAATCCAAATAATTTTTATACTCTATCTTTTTATTTTTCTTATGACAGTTGTTTTAGGAATAGAATCAACAGCGCATACTTTTGGTGTTGGAATTGTTAAAGATGGCAGAATTTTAGCGAATGCTCGTCGGAGTTATACAACTGAAAGTGGTGGAATAATTCCAATAGATGCAGCGAGACATCACAGAAAAAACGAAAGTGGGGTTTATGCAGAAGCATTGGATAAATCTAAAATAAGGGAGGAAGACATAGATGCAATTGCATTTTCGCAAGGGCCAGGACTTGCTCCATGTTTGATTGAGGGAATGAAGTTTGTTAAAGAATTAAATAAAAAATTGAACATTCCTATTATTCCTGTGAATCATTGCATAGCTCATTTGGAAATTGGAAGAGTTACTGGAGCCAAGGATCCTGTTATGCTTTATGTTTCTGGAGCCAATACACAAATAATTGGTTATGCAGAAGGAAAGTATAGAATCTTTGGAGAGACTCTTGATATTGGTGTAGGGAATTTTATTGATACTTTCGCGAGATATGCTGGAATTGGTTTTCCTGGGGGATTGACAATACAAAAGCTTGCAGAAAAAAGTAAAAATTATATTGAGCTTCCTTACAAAGTTAAGGGAATGGATATTACACTTTCAGGAATTTTGACTAATTTGAAACAGAAATTAGAGAGTAAGAAATTTTCTCTTCCAGATTTAGCTTATTCAATGCAGGAAACTGTTTTTGCTATGCTTGTTGAAACAGCTGAGAGAGCTTTGGCTCACACAGGAAAAAAGGAATTGCTTTTAGGAGGTGGTGTTGCTTGTAATTCTCGGTTGCAGGAAATGTGTGAAATAATGTGCAAAGAGCGTGGAGCTAAATTTTTTTGTCCTCCATCGTCGCTGTTAGTAGATAATGCAGCAATGATTGCTTTTTTGGGAGAAATAATGTTTAAATCTGGAATTAGATTTGAAGGAAAAAAAGCTCAGGAGTTAGACATCAAATCAAGGCAGAGAACTGATGATGTGAAAGTTTCTTGGAGATGATATAGAACAAAACATTTTTAAACCAATTTTTTCTTTTTGTTTTATCCGATGAACTAAATGTGAGGATATCTAATCCTCGATAAATTAAAATGGATATATATCATATAATTGAGAAAGCAAAAAGAACAGGCAAGATTGAGAAAGGAACCAATGAAGTTACTAAGGCAATTGAGAGAGGCACTGCAAAGTTTGTTGTTTATGCTGCTGATGTTGAGCCAAAAGAAATTGTTCAGCACATTCCGTTTTTGTGCAAGGAAAAAGGAATTCCCTGCCAAGAAGTTGATAATAAACAGAAACTTGGAATTGCTGTTGGCATTCCAGTGGCTGCATCTTCTGTTGCAGTAATCGAGGCTGGAGAGGCTGATACGGAAATTTCATCTTTAAAATGATAATTAAATTTCCGTTCTACAAAATCCAAAACTGCGCCTACGCGCAGATGCTAACAAGATTTCGTCGGTGAAGATATTCAGGGATTGAAATAAATTTTAAAATAAATAAAATGGGAAGCAAAAAACAACAAAGATTAAGTAAATTTTTGAGCTTAATTTTTCAAAAACCCGGTGAAAAATGAAACAACAAAAACCTAAACAAGGAAAGCAGGTAGGTTCAAAAGGAAGCGACAAAATTTTGGGAGAGGTTGTTCCAGCAGTTGTAGAGGAACTTGTAGGAAGAACCGGTTTTAGGGGAGAAATTACCCAAGTTAGATGTTTGGTCAGAGAGGGAAGAGATAAAGGACGCTCAATGAGGAGAAATGTCAAAGGGCCTGTAAGAACAGGAGATATTTTAATGCTCAGAGAAACTGAAATTGAAGCAAGAAGAATTAAATCTAAGGTTACAAAGGGGACTTATACTTAATATGAGAAGAATGAAAAGAATAAAGAGAGATAGAAAATATTTTAATGATAAGATAAGTGTGAAAAGAGTAATAGATTATTCTGTATTACATCCTAGAGGGCATGATGCTTTTGCAAAAAATTATTTCCAAAGAAGAAAAGATATAAATTTAAATCATTATTCACCATTACTGATTAGAGATATCTCAAAAATACTTAATTCGGAATTAGTATCAATTTTATTTGGTAGATTAATGAGGAGAGTCATTTTTTAATATGCCTAAATGTGTTTATTGCGGGAAAATGTATGATGTTCCTAAAGGATTGACTTTGGTTATGAAAGATGGAACAATTAATTATTTCTGTTCTTCAAAATGCAAAAAAAATATGCTAATGAAGCGTAGAAAAGTCAGGTGGATAACAAAGAAGAAGAAATCTGAAGATAAAGAATAATAAGTTTATATAGTTAATAAGTTATATAATAAAAGAAGATGGTGAATAGGAATATTTTATTATTGGTTGTAGTTGTTTTGTTAGTTGTTGCAGTGGAGGGTGTTTTTGGGCAAGAGGTACAGAATTTAAGAGTGGTTGATGCAGGTAACACTTGGTTTACTGTAAAATTTGATACACCTATCGCAACAGATGTTACTGTATTCTATAGTACATCATTCTATACCTTTGGAAATTCAGCTTATTCAGGAACTATAACTACCAGTCATACAATAACTGTAAATAACTTGAATCCTGATACTCTCTATTATTTTAATATTTTATTTTCAGGAAATACTGATGATAATGATGGAAAACATTATCGGTTTGTAACAAATATTGGTAATGGTAATACTTATTTTATGTCAAATGAAGGCGATGATATCAATGATGGAAGTTACGACTCTCCATTCAGGACACTGAATTACGCAAAAGATCAATTGAACCCGGGTGATACTCTGCTAATTATGGATGGAATATATACTGGTTTTGGTGAAAATGTATGCATTGATTTTAGGGATTCGGATGGTAATAGCGGTACTCTTGATAACCCCATTACATACCGGGCTTATAATGCTGGGTATGGCATGCATCCAATCTTTGATGGACAATTTAATGATATGTATGGGGGGCCTTCCGGAGCGAATTATATCTTTTTTATCTTTGGTGCAAAGAATATTGTATTTGATTCTTTATGGGTAAGGAATATTGATCACGAAACTTCAACTGGAGAAGAAGTCAGTGGTTTCAGGGTATTGTATAAGAGCAGCGACAATATAGCATTCAGGAATTGTTATGCAAGTTCTTTGATGCCTTGGGGATGAATTCACTGTTAGCGGGGGATTTATGATTGGCGGGACACAGAATGTGATAATCTCTGGATGCAGGGTCTGGGACGTAATAGGAGATGTTGATCCTAATCATGGAGGTATTAATATTTTTACAAGATCAGATCTTGGTAATGAAAATATCACAGTTGAAAATTGTGAAATCTGGGACAGTGATGCAGGAGTTGTTATTAAAAGCACAAAACAGACAAACATTGTAACAAAAAATAATTATCTCCATGATTTTGTTGATGAAGGAATTCATGATATTGGAGCGAATTCAATTCTTGATCACAATATAATCTATAATGCTAGACAAGGTATTGAGTGTGTCAATAACTATGATTCTGCTATTGCTCCAAATCCAACGATAACTTACAATACAATACTAAATTCTGTTCATGGAACAAATTTAGCTGACTGGCACACTAGTGATGATGTGCGTGTTGAGAGTTTTAAACACAATATAATTTATTCCAATGAGTTAGGGGGTGACTACTATGCACTCCACGACACTACCTATGGTAATCTAGGAGCTAAATTTACCTATGCTGATTACAATATGTTCTATCACCCTTCCACAAATAATATAATAGAATACAATCCAAGTGGAGGAGTGATTGATCTTAATACCTATCAAACAGCTACAGGATTAGAACAGAATAGCCAACAGGTTAATCCTCTTTTTATGACCATATCAAATAAGGATTTCAGACTATCATCTGGTTCACCTGCTAGGACAGCATCTTCAACTGGAGATTATATTGGTGCAATTAATCCAGATGAACAAATTGGCAGAATTGAAATACATCCCTTACAAATAACTTTAAATCAAAATGATGAGTATTTATTTATTGTAAAGATATTTGATATATATGAGAATGAAATTCCCCCAGGACATTTTCCAGTCCAATGGAGTGCGGATAATGCTGTGATTGATCAGAATGGAGTTTATACTAAGACCACCTCGCTTCAGGATACTGTTCATGTAAATGTTGACGGGTATATCTACGATGCGATTGTTTTTGATTCAAGTTCCCAATCAATCTGTGGTGATACAGTTTGCGACCTAGGAGAAACCTGTTCATCTTGTCTAGCAGATTGTCCAACAGGAACAGGGGAAGTTTGCTGTTTAGGAAGCATACATACTGGTAATTGTTGTGATGATCATGATTGTATCTCTCCAGAGATATGTGTGAATTACACATGCACAACTTCAACAATATGCGGTCCAGCAGACACAAATTCAGATAATATTGTCAGCATAACAGAATTAATGAGTTATATTGCAGATTGGAAATCAGGAAGCGTTACAATCACTGATTTAATGACTGGAATTGGTGAGTGGAAGAATGGGTGTAGTTGAGGGGAAATAAATTAATTATCTGTGTATATTTTTAGATATTGTTATCATTCTATAATGATTAAAATAATAAGATTTATAAACTTGATATTTAATACAATCTTATGGATAAACTTCAAAAAATAGAATTTGGTTTGGTATTGTTTGTCTTAATGTTTAATGTGTTTTTTTTGTTAGAGAATTTAGAAATTGTTTCTTTCCCCTTTTTATCAGGTGCCCAAACGATAAATGCGCCTTATGATTTTATAAGTGAGGATAAAATACTTGCATATCCAAATAAAATTGTTCTTGAAATTGAGGATTATAGTTTGAATAGATATGCTCCTACAAAAAGCATGATTCCTGTTCTTGATGCCGGAGCAAATGGAGTGAGCATCAAGCCAAAATCAGAAGACGAGCTTCATGTTGGAGACATAATAACATTTTGGCAAGGAGATGATTTAATAGTTCATAGAATCATAGAAAAAGGGTTTGATAAAGATGGCTGGTTTTGTGTTACAAAGGGAGATAATAATAATGTAACCGACGGAAAAATAAGATTTTCCCAGATAGATTCGGTTCTTGTTGCATTGATATATTAAATGTACTATATCAAAAATTAAACTAAAGTTAAGTTTTTATAACCTGTTTTATTAATTATTTCATGAAAAAGGGGTTTTTGATGTTAGTTGTTGGAATGTTTTTGTTAGTTGTGTTTTTTGTAGAAGGTGTTAGTGCTGCTACAAAAGTACTTGACTATGGTTTTGAAGACTGGACAGGAGACGCAGACACAACACCCAATTATATCTTTTCTTCAAGCACCTCTACTTATTGGAACTCACATTTGGCAGATAGTGAAGTCATAACTTCATATACTCCAAACGGATATTCCCAATGGACACCATATACTGGTACTTATTTTCTCCTAAGAAGTGATGCCAATGGTTTAGATCCTGCTGTTGATGGAATCACCGCATCTTCTGTTAATGATCATAGTAATATGGGATATGAAGGTGCATATGGTGGTGGATATTCTTTTGACATAGATGATATCGACACAGGGGAGTTTTTTATACGTTTTTGGGCACGTATTGTTGGTTTTGACACAGTTCCTAGCGGGCCAGGTTGTAAGTGGATACGATTATATACAGATGGCGCAGATACTGATCATATATATGCATATAACTCCAGATAAGAAAATTTCCATTTATGCAAATAGTGATTTTAGAGCTTATTCTTCTGTTTTGAATGATATGATGGATGGAAACTGGCATAAATTTTCTATGTATATTAATTTTAATACAGGGATGATTCGTCAGTGGTATGATGTAGAAACTGAAACTGCTAGTAATCCGACCTTATCCTGGTCTGGGAGCCTTGGCGTTTCTCGTCCAGCTACTACTTGTATAATACAGGGTAATTTTTGTGCACACAATCCTACAGGACGAGCCTTTCATGCTCTTGATGACATAGAGATATGGGACGGGATGCCTGATGCTGGTGAACCTGAGTGTAATGATAGTTTGGATAATGATGGGGATGGACAGACAGATTATCCAAATGATGCTGGTTGTTCAAGTTCTAGTGATGATGATGAAACAAACTGTGGTGATACTGTTTGTGAAGGTGGGGAAACCTGCTCAACTTGCTCAGATGATTGTCCAACTGGTGCAGGACAAGTTTGTTGCTCAGGAATATTATATACAGGAGATTGTTGTGATAACAATGATTGTATATCTCCAGAAATTTGTGTAAGTCATGTATGCACAACTCCATCAGGGACTATTGTTTCAGTTGATTCAACTTATTCAGGATACTCTACTTCTGTAATTGATGATGAAGTGATAAATCCTTATGGCGGGACTGCAACTACATGGGCTTCAGAATCCTCTACTGAACCTCACTGGGTGACTATAAATTTCTCTCAACCAAGAGATATAAATAATGTAATAATTTATTGGGCATATAATAATCAACAGAGCATGTTTATGTCATCACAAGAGGTTCAGGTGCAGTACTGGGACGGGTCTCAATATCTAACTGCTGCAACAATTTCCAACACAGGAGAGGTTGAAAGCAGTTCCATAACCTTTTCCACAATATCAACAACAAGTCTTAGATTCTGGCAACCAGCAAATATGGGTTATTCAACATATCCCACAGTTATATGGCTTACAGAGATAGATTATTCTCTTGAAACTAGTACTTGCTCCTCGGGAGCAGACAACAATCCAATCAATGGTGTTGTTAGCATAACAGAATTAATGAGTTATATTTCAGATTGGAAGGCTGGAAGCGTTACAATCACTGATTTAATGACTGGAATTGGTGAGTGGAAGAATGGGTGTTAATGTTAAAATAAATAAACTTTATAAACCTCTAATTCTTTTTTTATCTATGAAAAAGAGGGGGCTGTCAACAGTCATTGCATCATTAATTATAATCCTATTAGTTTTAGTTGCAACAGGAATTGTTTGGGCTGTTGTAAAAAATATTATTTCTGGAGGTGTTGAAGATGTTTCTTTAGAGGGGTTCACACTCGATTTAAAAATTAAAAATGTCAATGTTGATAATTCTACAAATAATATTTATACAGATGTGGAAAGAAACCCGGGAAAGGGGGATTTAGTTGGAATAAAATTTATTTTCAATGATGGAATTAATTCTGAAGTTTTTGAGAATGAAATAATTATGCAAGAGATGGATGATAGAAGTTTTAGTTTTATTTTAAATAGGTTATTACCTATTGATAATGTTAAAACACTTTCAATTGCCCCTATCTACAAAATAGGTTCTGGAAAAAGAGTTATTGGTCATATTGTTGATACTTATACAATTAAGAAAGGAATAGGATGGACATGTACACCTAATTGTACAGGTAAGGAATGTGGCTCTGATGGTTGTGGAGGAAGTTGTGGGACTTGTGGAACTGGTTATTATTGTGATTCTGGAACTTGTGTTGCAGGTACAAATCCTTGTGATTTGACTTCAGCTTCATGGAGCCATACAAATGTTGTTGAAGGTACTGAAGTAACCTTAAATGTTCAAGGAACAGATTGCACAGGTATTGACTTAAATTATTCAATTTACGAAGATGAACTCATAGGAGATGATTTTGTTACTTCTTTTGTTGCAGCAAAGTTTAAGTGGAACATGGACAGCAGAATGGATTGATGATGGAGTTGGTCAAGGAGACCCAGAATATTATTTTATTGTAGATGTTGTTGGAGAAAGCGAAACAATAACAAGCAGTGATCCAACGTTGACTGTAACACAAGCTGCACAAACATGTGCCCAGTTAGGTGGAACTATTTGTACAGGAGAGCAGTATTGTTCAGGAAATATATTAA
>CAZHRM010000003.1:6867-26283 GCA_964534855.1 Candidatus Woesearchaeota archaeon | reverse complement strand
CCCTTGTAGTATAGATAATTGTTTATGGGATGTAGGTGCAAGTGCTTGTTATACTGAAGGAACATTAACATGTGCACAGTTAGGTGGAACTATTTGTACAGGAGAGCAGTATTGTTCAGGAAATATATTAAATGCTACAGACACAACAAGATGCTGTGATGGAACTTGTGAAGAGCCAACATGCACATCATGTGATACTTGTGGTAGTGGATTGTTCAATATATGTGACAGAGCAGAGTGTTATGCTTGCACAAGTGACACTTGTTATTTCTTAAACAGATTAATAACAGATGAATGTAATTCATGTACTGGTGCAACTTGTGAAAGTTACGACGATGATCAAACAACCTGCAGTGATGACCCTTGTAGTATAGATAATTGTTTATGGGATGTAGGTGCAAGTGCTTGTTATACTTATATAATTACTGACTCACAAGTGTCTAGAGGATTTTCATCAACATCAGTTGCTCAAGGAGGCACAGTAAATGTAACACTTACTGTTACGTTACAGTTGTAGGTGGTGAAACATATTATACTATTGAGGAATTTATTCCAAGTGGATGGACTGTAATTGATTATGGTGGTGGTGGACCTAATACTAATCCACTAAGATTAACATGGGCTGTAATACAAATTGCACAAGATACTACTTATACATATATTGTGCAAGCACCCTCATCAGCAGGTAATTATAACTTTGATGGAATATATATGTTTGAAGGGGATACTGTATCAACAGCTACACAAGGTCAAACAACAGTTACAGTTAGTTAATAAACTAGAAATTTCTGAAATCAAAATATTTAATAACGCAAGTTGCCTTTTCAAATTATGAAAAGAGAGGATATTGAATTTCTTAATCAGCTAATCAAGGCTCTCGAGGAAGCTGAATTAAGACTAGAAGAGACTTATGAAAAAAAAGATTATGAAAACTTTAATAAAACAAAAAAATTCATAATGCAAATTCAAAGAAAAATTTCTGAGGTGATTAAATGATTTCTGATGAAAATTCTTTAGCAAAATTAAAAGAAATGATTTCAAGAGAGAGAAAAATAGTTAAAGAAATGGCTTCTCTTTTTACAGTTTTAGAAAGAACGTCCCAAGAAGAAAGAAGAATGGTTTATTCTCAATTAGTTTCATTAAAGAACTCTCTAAAAAAAACAAATGAAGGTGTTTTGAAAAAATTGGAAAAGATATCTTTAATAAAACCATTAGATTCCAAAAGACAAATCAAAGATTCTCAAAAAAATCCAATTAAGCAGATTATTACCAAAACTCTCCCAAAAATTAAACTTAAAAAAAAGATAAAACTATTAGAACTTGAAAAAAGAACTCTGAAAAGACTGAAGAAAAAGAAAGAGAAAATTATTAAGCAAAAAATAAAAAAACCAAGTATATACGTTAAAACATCCAATAAAATTTTTTCTAATCTTTCAATATCCTTTGTCGATAGGAAGATGTTCAGGAGTTTAAAAAGAGATTTGATAAAGGCTAGTTTACAATTTACTCTCGCAAGTTATATTTCTGTAATTTTATTTACAACACTATTATCTATAATCGCAGGAATATTTGCTTTTCTATTCTTTTTGTTTTTTAATTTTGGGGCTGAAATACCTTTTATAACTAAGATTACTGAAAGTATTGGAGAAAGATTTTTGAAAGTTTTTTGGATTTTATTTGTAGTTCCTATTGGAACTTTCTTAATAATGTATTTTTATCCTTCACTAGAAAAAAAATCTACAGAGAGCAGAATTAATCAAGAATTGCCTTTTGCAACAATACACATGTCTGCTATTTCCGGCTCAATGATTGAACCGAGCAAGATATTTAATATAATTATATCAACAAAAGAATACCCTTATCTTGAAAAAGAATTTACAAAACTGATAAATAAAATTAATATTCAGGGAGATGATTTAGTTAGCGCGCTGAGAAGCAGTGCGTTTAACAGCCCAAGCGCAAAACTTGCAGAATTATTTAATGGTTTAGCAACGACAATAAACTCAGGGGGAGACTTGCAAAGATTCTTCAATAAAAGAGCAGAGAGTTTACTTTTTGAATACAGAATTAGAAGGGAAAAATACACAAGGTCGTCTGAAACATTCATGGACATATATATCAGTGTCGTCATTGCTGCTCCAATGATTTTTATGCTTCTACTAATGATGATGAAAATAAGTGGATTAGGAATTTCGATTAGCACCTCAATGATTAGTCTAATAATGATTTTAGGAGTCTCACTGATAAATATTGTTTTCCTTACATTTTTACATTTGAGGCAGCCTGAAGAATAAAAAAAATCTCAGAAGAGATTTTTAAAGAGGACAAATAAAAAATGGAGATAAAAAAATTAAAAATTTTTAACCTCCATTTTGAGAGGAAAAAATAATCAAATGGAGATAAAAAAAATACATTGGACAGGAATTGCTTTATCAATGATAATTATAATCTCATCTTTATTTTTTATTAACACCAAATTTTTCTTTTTTTTGATGGGTATTGGAATTTTGATAATAGTCTCGCCTTTTGTATTTTCAATGATTTATCAGACAAAAGCAGCTGCTGAAAAAGAAGAAATGTTCCTGGAGTTTGCCAGAAATTTGGTTGAAAGTGTAAAAACAGGGACTCCAATAAGCAAGAGCATAATAAATGTAAAAAACAAACCATATGGAGTTTTAAGTGAAAATATTAAAAAATTGGCCAACCAGATTTCTATAGGAATTCCTTTAAACTTTGCTCTTCAAACATTTTCAAAAGATATTAATAATAAAACAATTTCAAGAGCCTTAACATTAATTGGGCAGGCAGAAAGAGCAGGAGGGGATATTGGAGGAATACTCGAATCAGTTGCTGGGGCTGTAAGCATGTCAGATAAATTGAAGAAAGAAAGAAAGGCTACAATATCTACATTAGTTGTTCAAGGCTACATTATCTTCTTTGTATTTATGATAATAATTTTAGTTATGCAGTTCAAAATAATCCCAATGATTTCAGGTATTACAGATATTGGAAGTATTGGAATGACGGGAATTTCTGGTATGGGGGGAGAAGGGATAGACGCTGGGGAAGTGTCCAGTTCATTTTTATATTTGCTTTTGATTCAAGGACTTTTTAGTGGATTGACAATTGGAAAACTCTCAGAGGGAACTATCAAGCCCGGAATAAAACATTCTTTTGCCCTAATGTTATCATCATTTTTAGTTTCCACAATAGCTAATTTGATTTTTTTATAATGAGATAAGACATATCTTAAAAAAGTATTTAAAGTAATAATTAATTATACAAATAATGGAGAAAGAGATTACTAAATCAGATGTAGAAATTGCAGTAATTTATGTTAATTTAGAAAAAGGTTTTTGTATGAGCACGCCTGAACTTAATAAAGCAAAATCAAATTTAGTTAAAGTTGTTAGGGAATCAGTTGGAAAAAAAGAGTATAAAAAATTACCATTTGACACGTATATGCCTTTTCCTGTGCAATTAGCGTATTTAAAATTCTCTAAAGTATTTGAAGATTATACAGGTGAAGCAATAGAAATATAAACTTTCTTAATTTATTTTTATTATGAAAAAAAGAGGTTCGCATGTAGGAGTAATGTTATCATTTGTGATATTTTTAACATTCTTTATTTTTCTGTATACAATCATAGAGCCAGTAATAAGAACACAAGAGGACAAACAAGCTCTTTCAGATTATTTAGGAACAGAATTAATAAAAATGTCCTTCGCAAACATGACAACTTTTAGTATAAAAATCAATGAAGACATTAACCAAAATAAAGATTGCATTAAATTAAAAAAAATTATCGGAGAAGTTACTGATGAAACAGATTTAATAATCAAAGACGAGTTTGGCAATATTCTTAATTATTCAGTTCAAGGACAAGACTTAAACATAGGAACAGGGTATTTCTTTAACGGATTTTTAAGAATATATTATTCAGAAGAATTTGAACCATTCCAAATATTTACGGGCATAGGTTGCGACAGTGTAAGTGACATCTCAGTTGGTTTAATGAAAACAGAAAAAAACGTTTTTATAACCAAGATAATTAATTTAATAGACAGATATGAAAATAGTTACGAAGATTTAAAAGATGAATTAAAAGTTCCTCCAGGAAGCGAGTTTAGTTTTAGTTTTACTCAAAGTAATGGAACAATAATAGGAGTAGAGGATAAAGAAGTATCGACAAATATTTATTCAGAAGATGTTCCAGTGCAATATATTAATAAAGAAGGAAATTTTTTGTCTGGATTTTTTAATATAAAAGTCTGGTGATCAAAATATAAAGCCAGAATCGTAAATAATACTAAGATAATGAAAAACAAAAGAGCATGGATAAAGATTGTTGAAGCATTTGTCGCAATATTATTAGTTACGAGTGTTTTATTGATAGTCCTAAACAAGGGATACATTGAAAAAAAAGACATCTCTTTAAAAGTTTATGAAATAGAGCTCTCAATTTTAAGGGAAATTCAATCAAACAATTCTCTTAGAGCAGATATTTTAGGTATAGAAAAATCAGAGCTTCCTGTTGAATGGGAAGATTTTGAATTAAGAGGTTTAAGTAATGTCAAGAATAAAATAATTCAAAGGACTCCCGAACTTTTAGATTGCAAGGCAAAGATGTGTAAGATGAATGAAACTTGCTCTTTAAATGAATATCTTGAAAAAGACATTTATTCTCAATCAGTTAGCATAATTGCAACATTAAAAAAATTAGATTACAGGCAGCTTAAATTATTTTGTTGGACAAAGTAAGGATTATACTGGAATTTAAGGAAATCACAATAAAAAAGAGTGGAAGAATTTAGGCGTTATCTATATTAACTTAAAAGTAGTAAACAATAGAAATATTTATAAATGAATCATTACTAAAAAAATTAGAAGAAAATGAATTTAGAATTAAAATCTCTTGGAAAAGGAATGGGTAAGGTTGCAAGAGGTATAGATTCAACTCTCATCTTACCAAGTGCCTTAAAAGTTTCTGAATGGCCAATAGGATATCCTTATATGCTTGGAGAAAATGTTGCGGGTATGACTGTTGGAGGAATGATTGCTTCTACAATGATTACTATGGGGGGTGGTTCACTTGCTTTAGCCATTGCTGAAAGACCAGATTTAACACCCTATCTTGCTTTAGGGGCTGTTGGCGGTGCATTAACAAATGCCGTTTCAGGCGCATATGAATATGGAAAGATTCTTAGGAAAAAAAGGATGGGAGAATTAACTTTTTCTGAGTAGATTAGATAAATTTCTAAGGCAACTTGCTATTAATAAAAAAATCATAAAAGAATTACATGTTTATTTAATTTGTGAGAGGATTGTTAATGAAACCTAAAGAAGATATTCAACTAAAGAATTATTCTAAACAAATAACCAAACATCACAAGAATCAATAAAAAATATAAAGTCTTGTTTAGATAATATAATATAATATGAAAGAAAAATTCAAGTTCTTAGAGCACACAGCAGATGTGAAGTTTCAGGCATTTGGAAAAGATATTGAAGAAATGTTTGAAAATTCAGCATTAGCACTCAAGAAAACAATTGCTCCAAAAATCAAAGTGAAAAATAAAATTAAGAAGCAGTTTAGAGTAGAGGGAAAAGATAATGAAGCTTTCTTGTATAATTTCTTGGAAGAATTTTTGTTCTTGCTTGACGCAGAAAATTTCTTGTTGAATAAGGTAAAAGTCAGACTTGTTAAATCCAAAAAATTAGAAGTAGAAGTTTGGGGAGACAAAGCTTCTAATTATAAATTTACAAACGATGTCAAAGCAGTCACATACAATGAAATGTTTGTGAAAAACGCACAGAAATCAAAGATTTCTGGCGCCACGAAATCTAAGACTGCGCCTTCGCGCAGAAAGCAACAAGATTTCGTCGGTAAGAAAAATAAATGGATTGCGCAAGTTGTGTTGGATGTCTGAAGATTTTGGCTCACTCGCTCTGCTCGTTCGCTCATTAATATGTTTCACATCAGCCTTTGGACATGATGTTTCGCAAAAAATTAGTTAATAGATAAAAACCAATCGTGAGCGAAGCGAACTCAACTTAGAAATTATTTTAAACTCTAATTCTTTTTCTATTTCATATGAAACTAAAAAAAATCTCAAAATATGAATATGAAATTCCAAAGCAGGGAGAAATGAAAGTTCCCGGAAAAATTTATGCAAGTGAAGAACTTCTGGAACATATTCAAAAAGACAAAACACTGGAGCAAGTGAAAAATGTCGCGTGTTTGCCTGGAATTTTGAAGGCGTCAATTGCCGTCGCTGATGCGCACCAAGGTTATGGATTCCCCATAGGAGGCATTGCTGCCTTTGATTTAGACAAAGGAATAATCTCTCCCGGAGGAGTTGGTTATGACATTAATTGCAGTGTAAGACTTTTGAAAACAAATTTAACAAAAAAGGATATTCTAGGAAAGCAAAAGCAAATTGTTGAGGCTCTTTACAGAAAAATTCCCTCAGGTGTTGGAAGAGGAAGCAGGTTTCAAATTACAAAAAAAGAACTTGAAAAAGTTTTAAAGAGAGGAGCAAGATATCTCATAGAAAAGGGCTATGGTATAAAAGAAGATTATCTGTATACAGAAGAGCAGGGTTGTATAAAAGAAGCTAATGCAAGCAAAGTTTCAGAAAGAGCAATCAAAAGAGGTATTGGGCAATTGGGAACTCTTGGAGCAGGAAATCATTTCTTAGAAGTCCAATATGTTGATGAAGTTTTCGACGAGAAAATTGCAAAAGTGTTTGGTTTGAAAAAAAATCAAGTTACAATAATGATTCATTGCGGTTCAAGGGGTTTGGGGCATCAGGTTGCTTCAGATTACATAAAATTAATGGAGGAAGAATATGGTTGGCCTAAACAAGACAGGGAATTAATTAATGCTCCAATAAAAAGCAAATTGGGCAGGGATTATTTTTCTGCCATGGCCGCTGCTGCGAATTTTGGTTTTGCCAACAAGCAAATAATAACCTACTGGGTAAGAGAAGAAATGAAATATTTTTTCCCAAAGATTAAGATAGATGTTGTTTATGATTTATGCCATAATATTGCAAAGTTTGAAAAACATGTTGTCGATGGGAAAATTAAAGAAGTTTTGATTCACAGAAAGGGTGCTACAAGAGCTTTTGGTCCTGGACACACAGAAATTCCTGAAAATTACAAAAAAGTCGGGCAGCCAGTTATTATTCCAGGAAGCATGGGCACAGCATCTTATTTATTGGTTGGAACAAAAAAAGCAGAAGAGATGACATTTGCAAGCACTGTTCATGGAGCAGGTAGAGTGCAAAGCAGAAGTGCTGCATTAAAAAATATCAGGGGTGAGAAAGTAAAAGAAAGACTAAGCAAAAAAGGAATTGAAATCATGTCAGGAGGATTTAAATGCCTTGCTGAAGAAGCTCCTGAAGCTTACAAGGATATTGATGAGGTTGTAAAAGTTGTTGATGAACTTGGAATAAGCAAGAAGATTGTAAGATTAAAACCCCTTGCTGTTGTGAAGGGGTAAAATTTCACTCGCGCTGTGCGCTCGAGATAAAATTATTAAAAATAAAATCATCTAAAGTAGAGTTCAACTAATCTTCTAAAAACACAAGAGTTTTTTATTAATAATTATCAAAAAATCTGCGAGCGTTAGCGAGCAGGAATTTTTATTTATGAAGAGATAAATTTAAAAACATTTAATTCTTGAATTAATTATGAAATCAGGGGTGAATATAAAAAAGAAGCATGTTTATTTTGCTGTTGGATTGCTGATTATCCTAACAGGAGTTTTCTTTGTTAATGCTTATGGAACTTCTAATCCATCGGCGTTTGGACATACTGCAAGCGAGATTGATTATTCAGATATTGCTTGTGGAAATATATGCAATGATGCTGACACTCAAGATCTTTCTTATGCCCCATCAACAGATGTAATATCATTAACTAATGGGGGCTCAGTAGATATAACAGAGGTTGATACAGACACAAGATGTGATGTTTCTGGAACTTGTTCTCAAATTTGTATTGGCACTGATTGTAAAAGTGCGTGGCCTATTTCTTGTAACTGGAATGGAGAAAAAATTGTTCAGTCAGATGAAGAAATAAGGAGTTGCACTACTCAATGTTGCCCGACTGGTCAATTTTGTCTTGTTGGTAGTTGTATAGAGGATAGAACAAATTTAATAAAAACAACATGTTCTGGTTCTGTTGGTGGAGAAGTTATATCAATGAATTATGAAATGGGCACATGGAGTGCTTGTCATTGTAGTGGTACTTGTGGATATATTCTTTGTCCTTTTTTCTATTCATGGAACAGCGAAGAATATGTTTTAGAAACAACTTTTATTGTAGACAAGCAGTCAGAAGAGGAGAAAGCAACAACATATGACAAGATTGAACAATTACAAATATTTGACTCACCAAAAGCTGTGATTAAGGAAATTGACCCAGAAACATCATACATAGATATGATAAAAATAAAAGTCACTTTAAACAATGGAAATATTATTTATCTAAACCCTGTCTGGGCAAGCAGAGACCTGAACAAGATTTTAGAAATAGATGGGGAAAACATGATTACTGAACAGGGTGATGAGGTATATCTTGAGTTTGAGGAGCTTGACAGCAAATATGAGAAAATAGTTTCTAAGATGGAAATTGAAGCAAATGGTTATTATAATGTTTATGAAGGGTGGCATCATGATCCTCATACACACTTGATTGTTCCTGAATAAGAATTAATATATCTCAAATTGTTTCTCAACAACACGCTTAAAAACATTTATAAAATAGTTTTAATTAATATACCTAAGATGAATAAAAAAAGATTAGGTGTGTTTGCAGGAGTTTTGTTTTTAATGATTTTGCTCTCAGGAGTGATTTCTGCTGATACCTGCAGGATTGTAGAAAGAACATCTTGTTGGAGAACTTTTGAACATATTGTAATGGGTTTATCTTCGGCAACTAATGCACACGGAGAATTTCCTGACCAAGGGAATTATGATTATGTTTTGTGCTGTGATTTTGGGACAGGAGATACAACCTGCAGAGGAACAAACAAAATCATAGGACTTTCTTCTTCTACAAATGCGCACGCAGAAATTCCCACAGAAACAAATTATCTTACAGATGTTTGTTATGAAGACTTGGAGTGTGTAAGCACTAGTGGTTGTGATGCAAATTATCCAATACCAATGCTCTCGCTGTCAGACTGGACTAATGCTCATATTGGAAATTACAATGATTATGGCATAAAAATTTGTTGCGGACCAAGATGCAATCTTAACTCAGCTTCATGGAGCCATACAACCGTTGTTGAAGGCACTTTAGTAAATTTAAATGTTCAGGGAACAAGTTGTGATGGAAAAACAATTTCTTTTGAGGTTTGGGAAGATGATGGAATTTTAGGACATGATCCTGTAACTACTAATCCTGTTGATGTTGTGTTTAGTGGAAATAGTGCGACAGGAACATGGATAGCAGAATGGCAAGCTGATCAATCTGGTGACCCAGAATATTATTTTATTACAAATGTTGTTGGCAAGAGCGAGCAAATAACAAGTAGTGACCCATTGTTGACTGTCACACAAACACCACCACCATGTGATTTAACTTTGGCTGATTGGAGCACAAATAATGCAGTAGAAGGGCAATCTGTATTTCTAAATGTTCAGGGAACAAATTGCGATGGACAGACTATTTCATTTGAAGTAAGAGAAGATGATTTGGTTGGTGATGACCCTGTAACCACCAACCCTGTTAATGTTGTGTTTAGTGGAAACAGCGCAACAGGAACATGGATAGCAGAATGGCAAGACGACGATGGAGTGATAGAAAGTAATCCTCCAGAATATTTTTTTATTGCAAGATTTGGTGAAAGTGAGCAGATAATAAGCAGCACTTCATTAGAGGATGAATTGACTGTCACACAAATACCACAAGCTTATTGCAGTAACATAACTATTTGCTCTGACTACTTTGATGATAATAATTGTGAAAATGACATTTGTGGAGTAGCTAATAATAGCGTAATTAATGTAACTTGTGGACAAGGATATTATTGTTATTGTGCATGGATAGGAGGTGTGTGTAGTGCTAGCTGGACAGCAAATGGAAGTTATTGTGGCAATGATATCATAAATGCTGGTGAAACTTGCGACGGAATTGATTGGGGAACAATAACCAATTGCTCTGATTTTGATGAGTTCACAGGAGGAGCATTAGCATGCTATTTACCAGGAGAAACCAATGAATGTCATTTTGACACAAGTGGGTGCAGTCCCTCAAATCCAGGTTCTTGCGGAGATAATGTTACAAATAATAATGAAGAGTGTGATGATGGAGATTGGGGAGCAATAACAGGTTGTTTTAATTTTGATGAATTTAGTGGTGGTGATTTATCTTGTGATAATAATTGCATGTTCAACACTTCTCTTTGCACTGGTGGTCCTGGAAATTATCCTGTAGGAAGTTGCGCCTACGATGAAGACACAAGCGGTGATGACTGTGAAGATGGATTCTTAACCTATTCATGGACAGCTACTTGGACATGGAGTCATGAAGGATGGCTTACTCAATCAGCATGTGAAGAGGAAGTAGGGGTAGACAATTGTGTATATGACAGCAATACTGGAAGATGGTATTCTGACCCTAATAGAATATCTGAAGAATGTATTGATGGAGAAAAAACAACTCCTTGCCCTGCACAGATTAAACTTCCATTTTTTGGTTTTTACAACCTAATCGCAGCAATTGCATTAATCGCATTAATTTATGGTTTAATGCTTATAAGAAAGAAAAAGGAATTTAAATAATTCTAAAGATAAACTTTATAAGTTTGTTTTTTCTCTATAAAATATGAAAAGAGGATTTGTATTTTTGTTAGTTTTAGTCATATTAATGGCAAGTATGATTTCTGCAGATTTTGAAGTTGGAGATTTATCTCACAAACTAGATTATACTCATTATAGTCCCGAAGACAACATAAAAGGATGGATAAATATAAGCTTGAATAATGAACCAACAACATCTGTCTTCGAGGATTCTTTCGGAAACTCAATGAGCTTGATAGATTTAATAGAAAAGAATACAGGATTCCAAAAAACATGCATTCCAAAAAATTGTGAAGTGGGTTATTCTACTACAGGAACTGGGGAGACTAATAAAGTTTTTAGTTTAGATACTGGGAATTCTGAAATTTTTGGATTTGAATTTATTGGAAGCAACTTTAACAGCATTTCTGATTTTTCCATAAATGTAACAAGTGATGCCTTGGAATCAGATTATCCCCAGCTATACATAGACATTTTAAACGACGGTGTAATAGAATGGCAGTCGCATAATGCATCTGGAAATTTCCGAAGCAAGATTTTTGGATGTTATAGTTCCACTGATGTTGAAGGACAGGCAGAAATAACACAAACAAAATATTGCGAAAGAATAAAAATTCCTGCTGCACCAAACGTAGAAATAGGAGCCAATATTATTGAAAATACAGGGGGTGCTGTTGAGTTTGAAATGATTATCTATAACAACACTTATGGAGATTATGATTTTTGTTATGCAACTGGTTCTACAAGTGGAGAAATTGGATGTGTTCCTCTTGATTTTAAAATAAATGAAGAAAAATATTTTTATGTCTGTATAAGAACAAAGAATTCAGGAGATAATAATAAATACAAGATTAATTATGAAACAAAGGGAACCTGTGGTTTTGCAGGAAGCTCTAATTATGATTTTGAAATATTCGCAAAGCCTGGAAAATACAGCCCTGTTGGAAGTTTCATATTGAACAATACTGAATTAAAAAATTTAGGAAAATATGGTTTTAATATAGAAAACAACATAACGAATTATATTTATCAAAGGTATAATAACGATTGCTCAAACAAATGCACTGTTCCTATAAAGTTTATTTCTAAAAAAAATAGTCAACAAGTGAAAGTCTCAAATATAGATATTTTGTACAATACAGGAATAGATACAACATCAGACAAAATTTATGACATAACAGAAAGTATTGCGACAATAAATGCGGAGTTTCAGAAGTTACACTTGGATGAAGGAAATTTTTCTGTTTCAGAAGATTATGGTGACTTCACTTTCCAATTAAATTTAGATGATAAGAAAATTTTCTCAGAAGAGATATTTATCGAGGAGGTCCCTATAATTGAAAGTCTAAAACCAAGAACAACTGCATCAGCTTATCCTACCAAGTTTGAAGTGTTAGTAGAATCACCTAATAAAACAAACATAAATAAATATGAATGGGATTTTGGAAACGGAGATATTAAAACAACTACAACAAACAAAATAATCTACACTTATAATTCTACAGGAGAATATAATGTGAAAATAACTGTAACAGATTCAAGTCAAAGGAGTTCTTTTAAAATATTTAAAGTGAGTGTAGGGCTTCCAAAAGAGATAATAGAGAGACTTCTAAAGAAAATGCAAACAGATTTAAATAATGTAAAAGCGCAAATTAGTAGTTTTAGTTTATTTTATCGAGAAAGTTTAAACTCTGTTTTAGATCTTGAAACTATTGAAGACAAATTGATAGATATACAAAAAGAATATACAACAAAGGCAAGTTCTGAAGAGGAATTTAATAATATTATGACTAGTTTATTAGACTTAGAAGTTCCAGAATCGATTTTCACAACTAAAAGTGCTAATTCAATTTTATTTTATCCTGAAAAATATGATATAAATTTAGATATTCTACAAGAGATTGGGGGAGGGAGTTATAATTCCAGCGACGAGAGCAAGTATGTTGATGCAATTCTCTTTTGGTATCCGGAAAACATAGAAACAAAAATTACTTTTAGAGAACTATCCGCAAGATATGAATATTCTGACGAGCCCATTTTAAGAGTCTTTGAATTAGAAATAAATGAAAAAAATGATCTAAAAAACAGCCCTTATTTAATTCTTAAGAAACTTGATGAGCTCAGTTTCAAAGAGAATTATTTAGAGAATGAAAAATCAGGATATGTTTATATAAATTTAGACTCTATAGATGAAGTCACATTCTCAACAACAGAAGACATTGGCTTTGTTGACTTGCCTCTTTTTATTTCTCCCGAGCTTGATAAGTTGTCATTGGCAGGAGAAATTTTTGATGAGGGTGAAGAAACGCGTTCAAAATGGATATTCTTTAGTTTAATTATAATTTTTCTGGTAATTATGGGATTTATAGTTTATCTAATTTTACAGGAGTGGTACAAAAATAAATATGAAAATTATTTGTTCAAAAATAGAAATAATCTTTATAATTTAATTACATACATTGAGAATACAAAAAATAAAGGATTAAAAAATAAAGAGATTATAGAAAGGCTAAAAAAAGCTGGCTGGAATTCTGAGCAAAGAGCATATGCAATTAAAAAGCATTCTGGAAAAAGAACAGGCATGTTTGAGATTTCTCCAGGAAAAATTTTGAGTAAATTCAGGAAAGAGGATAATAAAAAAATCTCACAAGGAAAAAATTTTGGGCAAACTAAAAGATTTCCTTAAAATATACTCTTGAGTATACAAAAGTTTAATAAACTTTCTTAACAAGTCATAATATGAGGATAAAAGTTTTCAAAAATTTTTTTAAAAGAATTTTTTTAAATATTTTTAAAGAAAAAAAAGATATAAGATTAGGTTTCTATGGGCCACCAAATGCTGGGAAGACTAGTTTAGCAAATAGAATTTGCAAAGATTTTACTGGAGAAGAAATGGGAAGTATCAGCAAAATCCCTCATGAAACAAGAAATGTTCAATTCAAGGAAAAAGTTAAGATAAGTTACAAGGGAAAGACAATAATCTTCAAGATGATAGATACCCCTGGTATTGCGACTAAAATAGATTATGAAAAATTTCTGAAATATAAGGTAAAAAAGAAAGAGGCTAAAAAAAGAGCAAAAGAAGCAACACAAGGAGTAATTGAAAGTATAAAATGGCTCGACGACATGGATATTGTGGTTATCGTCCTTGATTCTACTGAGAACCCTTATAATCAAGTAAATATAACAATTATAGGAAATTTAGTCGCGAGAAAAATTCCTGTTTTAATTGTTGCCAACAAAATTGACTTAAAAAAATCAGATATAAAAAAAATAGAGGCAACATTTCCTGAATATGAAGTTATAGGAATAAGTGCAAAATATGGAAAAAATCTGGAAGAATTTTATGAGTCAATTTTTAAGTTGTCAAAGAAAGTATAATGCTTTTTAGAATGCTCAAAAATTTTAAAAACTTAAAAAACTTGATAATGAAAGGATTGTAATGAGAATTTTTTAATTCTCATATATCCAAATCTCAAAAGAGGGTGAAATTTAAATATGAGTAAAAAAAATTTAGGAAGAATAAAAGGATTTTCAATTCAGTTTTTACCTTATTCTGAAATAAAAGATTTAGATAGTAATAAAAGAATCAAAAAAATACTTGGAATTATTTTAGGAAATAATATCATAATTTTACAAGGAAAACTAACGCCCGATGAAGAAACGAGACTTATTGGAGATACAATGGCAATGATAGGATATGTAAAAAATTTCAAGGGAATAGAACTCGCGGTAATTTCTGGAAATAATAATAAAGGATTTGTTGAAAGAATAAAGAAAGGAATTGTAAATACTCTTTCTGGAGGAGATTTAGGAGCAATAACAATTATAGGACCTGCAACAATTGTAAAAGAAATAAAAAGAAACCCGAAGAAGATTGAATTGTTGTTGAATAAGTGATTAAGTATAATAATTCTTAAAAATAGAAGTGATATTAGAGACTCATGTGGATAACAGATGAGTTCAAGAGTGTAAAACAAGTTAAAGAAATTGTTAAATTAATAAAATCAGAGGACATTCTCGAAACATTTTATTGGATGAATCAAGAAAGACTTATTCCATTATTTGCTCCAAAAGCAAAAGTAATTAGGGAGTATTCTGAAGAAATAGATAAAGAGATAAGTTTTTGTTCTAATTGTAATTATGAATTTAAAGATGAAGAAGCAGATTATCATTATTGTGTGAATTGTTTAGAGGAACTTGCTTGTTGTGATGATGATAATTGTGATAAAGATAGGGAAAGGATAAAAGAATCTATAAGAAGTTTTTTACAAGATTGCTACAGCAGAAAAAATTAAATACCCCTTTCTATTTTTTATAGTAAAATGCCACACCAATGCGTACATTGCGGAGAGATTTATCCTGTTGGTAGCAAGGAATTATTAGCCGGATGCAGCAAGTGTGGAAATCATTTCTTCTTTTATTTAAGAGATGATCAAGTGGAAAAAATAAAAGAGCACCCGATTGAAATCCCTCAAGAAGACAAAAAGCAAGTAGAAAAAGACATTAGAGAAATGGCAGGAATTATAGAAGAAGATGCTCCCGTGATATTGGACCTTGAATCTGTCAGAGCAGTAGGCCCTGGAAAATTTGAGATTGACATAGTTAATTTATTTAGAAAAGACAGGCCATTAATTTACAAGCTTGAAGAAGGGAAGTATATAATTGATTTAGCGTCGACATTAAAAAAGAGTATGAAAGATGTAAGGGAAATCAAGGATCCCTTTAAAAGTGAGTATTAATTAGTATTATAAGGACAATCTGGTGAATCAAAAGTATCATAACCCTCAATACAACACATGCCAAATTCTCCGTTCATATTAACCATTTTATCATTTTTATCTTCATGATTTTCTATACTGTAAATTGGCTTTCCACAAGTGTAATCTCCTCTTTTGTTTTTATATCTTTTTTCACATGCAAGAATTTCTTCTATTTTTCCTTTTCTAAGTAATGTAAAAGGTTGTAATTTTTTTCTTTTTTCTATTGGTAGCTGATTATAATTTCTCCAGAAAGAAGGTTCTTTTGTTAATAATAACTTTGCATCTTTTTTATTAGTTCCTTCCACCAAATAATGATGATGTCTTTTCCCTTGTAATGGCTTCCTAAGTGTTTCTAAAAATTCAAATATTCCCACAGGAACTTTAAAAATCTGTTGATTCACTTTTGTATTTCCCATTGTAATTTTTAATTAATTAAATTTATAAGTATTATTATACTACAATAACTATGACAAAAAAAATTCATGAACAAATTTTTGAACCACAAAATCAGGCTGCGCCTATGCGCAGAAAATTCAACAAGATTTCGTTGTCGAAAAAAACTAATTTAATTTTAAAAGAGGTTTTAGAAAGAGTGGAACCTCCCAAAGAAGAATTGGAAATAATTGAGAAATATCTAAAAGAATTTTTAAAGAAGTTTGAAAAAAGGCTCAGAGTTTTAAAAATAAATGCAGAGATATTTGTAGGTGGAAGTTTTGCTAAAAACACTCTTATTAAAAAAAATAAATATGATATTGATATATTCATTCGTTTTGATAAGAAATATAAAGATGAAATTTCAAATTTGACAAAAAAAATTATTAGGAATTTTAAAAATGTCTCTTTAGTCCATGGTTCAAGAGATTATTTTAGAATAAAGATGAATTCTTATTTTTTTATTGAATTAATTCCAGTGATAAAAGTTAAGAATCCTAAAGAAGCTGAAAACATCACTGACTTGTCATATTCTCATGTTAATTATATAAGAAAAAGATTGAAATCAAAAAGAATTTTAGATGAAGTAAGAATTGCGAAGGCATTTTGTTATGCAAATAATTGTTATGGTGCTGAGTCCTACATTAATGGTTTTTCAGGTTATTCTTTAGAATTATTAATTTATTATTATGGAAGCTTCATAAAATTCATTAAAGTTGTGTCAAAAATAAACGCACAGAAATCAAGGATTTCTGGCGCCACGAAATCTAAGACTGCGCTTTCGCGCAGAAAAGAACAAGATTTCGTCGGTAAAAAAAAGATTATTATAGATATTGAAAAGAAACACAAAAATAAGCAGAGTATTTTAATGGATTTAAATAGTTCCAAATTAAATTCTCCCATTATTTTGATTGACCCAACATACAAACAAAGAAATGCCTTGGCTGCGCTTTCTAAGGAAACATTTGAAAGATTCAGAAAAGATTGTAAGAAATTTTTGAAAGCTCCTTCGATAAAAGCATTTGAGATTAAAAAAACAGACTTAGAAAAAATAAAAGAGAATGCAAGAAAAAAGAAACTTGAATTTGTCTTGATAGAAGCAAAAACTTCTAAACAAACAGGAGATGTCGCTGGAAGCAAATTATTAAAATTCTACAGGCATCTGAACCATGAAATAGGAAAATTCTTTGAAATAAAGGATAGAGAATTTGATTATGATGAGGAAAAATCTGCTAAGTATTTTTTTGTTGTTAAAAACAAGAAGGAAATTTTAATTAGGGGTCCCAGTATAAAGGATTTAAAGAACATTAAGAAATTTAAGAAAAAACACAGAACAAGTTTTTTCAAATCAGGAAGAATTTATGCTCAAGAATCATCTCCAAAAAATTTAAAGAAATTTATTGAAAATTGGAAGGAGAAGAATAAAGAGAGAATAAAAGATATGAGTATTAATGGATTGAGTATTGTTGATTAAAGAGAGTTAAGATAATTATAGAGTTTGGGGTGTTCATTTTTTTCAATTGTGGAAATAATTTTGTCTTCTTTATCATCATAAATACTTATACGAGAAGGTTCTATAAACAAGTCTTTTCCTTCTAACCAACCTTCACCAATATGATATAATTGAATTCCTGGTCCTAACAATTCTAAAAGTTTGCTCATTTTTGTTCGCCCATTCAAATTATCATCCAATGCCATCTCAGATGAATCATCGGATTCCTTTGTTATAATATCAAAAAGGGAAGCATCATAAGGTAGTTTATTTCCACTCTCTGTTTCTAAGCTCAACACTTCTGGAGAATCTTCATAGTTTATCCTCTCAAAAATAGGATATTCCCTTTTAGGATCTAAATTCATTCTTCTAACATCATCTTCCATGCCTTTTTTTGCAATAGCAAATTCTCTTGTTTCCATTTTAATTTTTACCTTCTTTGAGTGCTTTCTCAAACAAACTAGCAAAAGCTTGTGCAAAGAATTCAGAATTAAGCCAGATTGCTATATCTTCTTCATTTGAATCTTTTGATAGATAAAATAACATTTCTCTTCTGTCTATAATAAAGAATTTAGCTTCGATGTTTATTCTTTTAAAATTTATTTTAAAATTATTTTCTATTTTTTTTATTAAATTAATATCCCCTGACAAAGCTATTTTTAATTTTATGTTTGCTTTCTTAAGAATTTCAAATGTTTGTTGAAAGAGTTTTGTTTTTGAGTTTATCTCTTCAGCATTTGTACATATCATTACTTCTTTTTCTGCGTTTTGAAGAATTTCTCTAAGATGATTAGAAATATTTGATTTGCCTTTTAATGATACAGAAATTTCTTCTCTTTTTACAGGAACTATTCCATTTTTGTATAACTCTTCAAGTTTCGCAAACTCGTCGGTTTCTTTTATAGTTGAAAGGCTAACAATTCTTTCTTCTGCATCCCTTCTAATGTTATTCTTTAATTTTTCCAGAATCATTTTTGGCTTAACTCCAATATACTTAACTGGTTTTCCTAATTTCACAATTGCAAATCCCTTTTTTTCCAAGCTCTCTAAAACATCATAAGTACGGCTTCTTGGAACTCTTGAAATATCTGCAATTTGTCCTGCTGAAGCAACGCCCTTTCCAAGCAAAGCTAACCAAACTTTTGTCTCATAAACATTCAAATCAAAATAATCTTTGATTCTATTTATTAATTCTTGTTTTATTAACATTTTTAGGAAAAAGTTCATTTAATTTTTCAATTAATTGAGATTCAGAAATTTTTTCTTTTGATGCTTGATAACATAAATCTTCTATTTGGTTATCATATTTTATTGCATTAACGTCACGAAAAGTGTTAACTAGTTTAGAATCTTTTCTTTTTGGAGGATTTTCACCATCATTAAAAAATTGATGACCATAAACAAGTTCTCCATAAGTACCTTTGAATATCCTTACACTTCCGCAAATAGATTTTTGTTTTTCCATAAATTCTCATAGAAAACTCCTTTTATAAACTTTGTGCTTTGTTACTTTTTTGTAGTAGGAACATATTAGAAAAGTTTATAAATATTGTAAATTAATAAAGAATATGACAGTAGGATTTGAAAGAAACCTTAATGATGAAGAAAGAAATTTTTATAAAACAAATTGGAGAAAGAGAACAACAAAAATATGGATTTAATTTAATAACTGTAACTTTAAAATCAGACGATGTTTCTTCTATAGCTTCAAGACCAATAATAATTCTTCCATAATTATTTTAGAATATTATATAACCCAAAATCATCCCAATAAAAATTCCTGCTGTGATGAAGGGCATGGCAGGATAAAATTTCTGCTTTTCTGAAAAGAAAAATAAGTAACTTAAACCAAGAGTTGCTCCTGCGACGACAAGTAATGCAGGAAAAAACCCAAGAGTTTTCATCATAACTCCT
>CAZHRM010000003.1:0-6857 GCA_964534855.1 Candidatus Woesearchaeota archaeon | reverse complement strand
ATAAAATTTGCCTTTCTTTGCGCCTATGAAAAGCCATCCCAGAGCAATTGTTGAAAATAATGTAATTATTAAAGCTGGAATCCAACCAAACGCATACAGAAAAACTCCTGCAGCAATTATTGGAAATACAATATCACCACCACCCAAAATAGCAACATTAACTCTTATTTTTTTCTTTTTTAATTCTGATTTCTTCATCTTCTTTATTTTCAATTTGACTTTCTTTGAAACATAAGGAACAAAAAATCCTGAAAAAATATTCAGCTTATTTATTTGATATTTCGCCATTTTTTGCATAATTCCTGAGTGCCAGACAGCCCACATATCATAAATTGAAATAATTATTAAAAAAGCAATTATTGTGTAAATATTTAATATAAGAACAAAAACAGATGCAATTCCGGGGTAAATTAAAAGCTCTGTAAAGTTATGCACAAAAAAATCTTTTTTGTAAATTTTTATAAATGCCAACGGAAGTGCAATAATTAAGGGAATTATTAATGCCAAATTCGGAGAAATCATGAATGGGACAATTTTTTCAAATGCGTAAATAGTCAAAAAAAGAGCAATGAAAACCACGAGAAAAAACCAGGCTTTCAAGACAAATTCAACTTTGAACTTGCTCAAGAAAAACAACAAAAAAATTGCAATTACAAATGCTATCATCAAACTTGGAAATATGCTTAGAAAATCCCAATTTGTTTCCATCTCTGGAGGCTGAATCCAAGAAAGATGAGGATTTGAAACTGTTTGTATTGTGCCATTTACCTCTTGTTGTAAATGAAAGATGTCTGCATGCAAAACTGCCAGCCCAATAAACTGAGTTATAACAAACATTGCTAAAATTATAATTGTTATTTTTAGATTGTGTTTGATTTTAATTCACCCCGAATAATTAATAAAAGAAAAAAGAGTTTTTAAAGTTTTATCGATGAAAAATAAATAGAAGAAATTTTTTACCGCAACCGCAAAGTCTCCAAAGCTCGAGGAACATTTGTTTCTACCCTATTAAGCCTGTAAAGTGCTGAAGCCAAGTCCAAACACTTTGAAACTTCTCCGTGATTGACTATAATTCTTTTGGGCTTTGGCCTCATGTCATTAAAAAAAGAAATCAATTCATTTCTTCCTGCGTGTGCCGTAAGTCCCTTAATTGTATGAATATTCATGTTTATATCTACTGTTTCTTCTCTTCCATCTACCATTACCCTTGTTTGCTTAAGCCCTTCCTGAACTTGTCTCCCCAAGGAGCCAAGACCCTGATAACAAACAAAAATTATTGAATTGTTTTCATTTCCTGCAAACTCTCTAAAATATTCAACTGACGCTCCTCCAACAAGCATACCAGAAGTAGCCAAAACAACGCACGGCCCTCCCTCAAAAACTTTTTTCCTTTCTTGAGCAGAACCCACTCTTGAAAAAATATCTGAAACAAAAGGGTTTTTGTCCTGGAAGATTAATGACCTAATTTTGCTACTTAAGAAATCAGGATAAGCTGTGTGAATAGCATTAATATCCCAAATCATACCATCGATATATATTGGAATATTTTTTAGTTTTCCGGATTTAATTGCATCTTCAAGAATGAGCATAGTCTCCTGCGCTCTTCCCAATCCTAATTCAGGAATCAAAACCTTTCCGTTTTTGTTTATCGTTTTATTAATCAGTTCTAAAAGTTCTTCTTCTGATTTAATCCTTGGAGGAAGAACATCTGCTTTCGAGCCGTAGGTTGCTTCTGTAATTACCGACTCAACTCTAGGAAAGTTTGACACTGCTGGATCTAAAAGCCTTGACCTTGCATATTTGAAATCTCCTGTATAAAGCAAATTGTGCGCCCCATTTCCAATATTCAAATGAACCATTGCGCTGCCAAGAGCGTGGCCTGAATTGTAAAAAGTAAGACGAACATCTGGCGCTATATCAGTAACCTCATTATAATTTAGGCAAATACTATGTTTAACCATTTCTTTAATATCTGTTGAACTGAACAAGGGCTGTGCTGCTTGCTTATAGGCAACACCTATAAAATCCAAAGAAAGCAAAGCTGCAATATCTCTCGTTGGAAGAGTCATGTATACAGGCCCTTTATATCCCATCTTGTACAAGTAAGGAATCAATCCAACATGGTCCAAATGCGCGTGGCTAACAATTACTGCATCTAATTGAGTTATGTCAAATTCAGGAATATCAAGAGAGGGGAATTTTTCTTTCCCTTGAGAAGCGACATCAACTCCACAATCAAGAAGAATTTTTGAATTAGGAGTTTGCAAAAGAATAGAACTTCTTCCAACCTGCCTTGCCCCTCCTAAAAAACTGAGCCTAATCCATTCATCTACTTTTTCTGGATTCCATTCCTTGTATATTTTCTTTCCAATTGAATTAAGAAATCTTCTTCGGTAATTATTATTTGCATAAAGAACTTCCCTAATGTTTTCTGTTATTTTGCTTTTAATTGCGGGAGACCTCTGGACTTGGGGTGTCCATAAAGTTGTTTTTCTTATTTCCTCAAGTATAGAACCTTGTTTACCAATTACTAATCCCGGTTTCTTTGCTTCAATTACAACAATGCTTCTATGAAAGTCAAAAATTATGTTTGTTAGCTCTGCTTCTTCTGGAACAATTTTCCTTATTTCTGATTCTGCTTTTTCCTGCTCTGGAAGAATTTTTTGGTCTGCTCTAAGCTCAATTCTTTTTTTTATCTGCTCAACTATTTCTTTTATTTTTCCTCCCCCGTTTCTAAAAAATTCTTCATTATCAGTATAAAGAACTATATTCGCTCCTTCAAAGCTTGCTTCAGTAATGTCTCCATGAAGTTGGTCTTTTATGTTTTTTAAGATATCCATTTTTTATTTATTTTTCCAAAAATGGGTGCTAAAAATCTTTGATTTTTTTGTGTTCATTTTTATCAATTGATTATAATAATTTTAATTATGTCACCATCTATGTTATTAATTTTCTAAAGATTTATAATTATATATTTGAATTATAAAATTACTTAATTTTTTTATCCCTATATTCAGGTTTAATTTCTTGCTCAACCACTTTTTTAATTTTTCCCTTTGTTATAGTAAATATATCAATACCATATCCAGAGCCTATATCTCTTTGGGTTGAGGATTTTAATGCCTCTTTTGCCAATTCAACACCTTCTTTTACAGATATATCTTCCTTGTATTGTCTTTCTAAAAGTCCAAGAACATAAGGCATACCACTCCCGAAATTAGCATCATAGTTTTCTACTTTGTAAATACCTCCAGCGGGCTCAATAGTGTATAATTCAACACCCCCATCTTCATTAAATCCTCCTACTAAACTTCCAACAATATTTGGAATCATAGAAGGTTGCCTTATCTGTGAGTAAGTTATTGTAGCTGTAAGATTTGCTGTTTGTTTAATTGTTGGCCTTGAATGAGATTTTAATTCTTTTAGTTTTAATTCTGCTGCTATTAACTTCCCGAGTCTTTGAGCATCTGCTACCCCCCCTGTCCAAGAACTAACAACATAATCATTTACTTGAACAACTTTAGGGGTGTTTTTATTCATTACAATATTTCCGGCTGTAACCTGCCTATCAGCAGCCATGACAACTCCATCTTTGCAGACAATTCCAATTATGGTTGTTCCTGTTTTTAAAATTGAATTTTTTAATTCTGTATCCATTTTAATAATTATAGAATAATTCTTGATAAAAAATAAGAGAAAGGTATATATTTAAAGTTTTCGGGTTTCTAAGTTAAGAAGCATTTTAAAGAAATTGGTCTAAATCCAAATTTAATTCATCAGCTCTGTGATAAAAAGCAGAAAGTTTGCATTCCCCTTTCAAATTTAAGGAAGTGCCTAATAATCCTAGAGGAACTGAAACAAATTTATAACTCATAGGCGCAAACAAAACAATAGGAATGGTTGAGAAGATTATTGGATAAGAAAAGATAAATTCTAATCCTCCTTTAATTGCTTCCTTCCTTAATTCTCTCAGATTCATTTTATAAAATTTATAATATTCAAATTCGGTTTCATTGTTAAGGATCTTTATTATTCCTTCTTTATAAGCAACCACATATCGGAATGCTTGAATTCCTGAAACGGCTTTTCCACATCCTCTTTTCCTCATTGAATCATAAGTTTCTCTAATCAACCCATAAAAGTTTTTTTCCATTTTAATTCAGAAATATTAATCCTCCATCAAACTGATTCCCCCTTCTTTTTTGAATCTCACAACATTCTCTACAAAGCCCTCTATTTTTTGTTCATGACTCACAATTATCATTTGTTTTATATTTAGTTGCTGTAAAACATCCCTCATTTTGTCTAATTGCTGGTCAGAAAAACCGTCTGTTGGCTCGTCTAAGATAATAAGGTCTCTTGTCTTGATTTTACTTAAAAGAGAATTAATAACTTGGGTTAGTGAAAGCCGATAGGCAAGAGCAATTGCTGTTCTCTCACCTCCTGAAAGATACAGATAATCCAATTCATAATCCTGCTGTTCGATTATTGGAGTGAAGTCGTCGCTAAGCCGGACATTAAATGAATCAGAAACAAGCATGCAAAACCATTCTGCAAATAATTTGGAAAACTCTGCCTTAAGTTTAATCATTACATTTTGTTCAATAAAAGAAATAACACTAAGAAATTTTTTAGAAAGCCAATCTTCAAGTGAAGCAAGATAATTCAACTGTTCCCTAATCTGTTCTGTTTTTTTTATTCTTTCTTTTAACTCATCTATCTGAATAGAAAAAAAATCAATCTCCTTTTTTAGTTCTGCAACCTTTATATCTGCGCTTCTTTCCTGCATCAAAGCTTCTTCAAGCTCTTTTTGCTTTGATTCAAAAATATTATCAAACTTGCTTAATTCAAAAATAGAATTATTTAAAACTTCAATATGCTGATTCAAAAGTTCAATATCTCTTCCAAGAAAAGTGTTTGATTTTTCAATTTCTTCAAGCCGCATTTGCTTTTCATTAATTCCTTGATATTTGATTTTGAGTATTTTTAGATTAGTAATTTCTTCCTCTTTAGAACAAATTCCTGAATCAATTGCTTTAATTTTTTCATAAATCTGTTTTTTTTCTTGCTCCAAATTTTCCAATTTTTTATTATTATCTGCAATGTCTGAGTGCAACTTATTCAAGACATTAGCCCTATAAACAGCGTCGACATTTTGCAAACAAGTCGGACAAATCTCCAAATTAGAAATTTTCTGCTCTAATTTTCTGTCTTCTTCATTTCTCAAATTTAAAGAATTTATTTGCGAATTAATCTCCAAATTATATTCACTGATTTTTTGTCTTTCTTTTTTCTTTAAATCAATTTCATTTTCAAGTTCCTGAATTCTTAATTCATCGAATTTTAAATCACCCAGCTCTTTTATTTGAATTTTAAGTTGCTCAATTATTTTTATATTGTCCAAAACAACTTCATTTTTGTTTGAAACCATTATTTTCGTTTTTTCAATTTCTTGTTGAAGTCTGTTTTTCTCTTCTATCTTTTTAGAAACATCATCTTTTTCTTCTTGAATTTTTTTTCTTTTTTCTGTTTCCAAAAAAAGTTCTTTTTCAACTGAAACAAGATTATAATTTTTTGATTCAAGCTCGTTTTCTTTTGAAATTAGATTCATTTTTTCCTGCTCGAAGTTCGCAGTAAGTTCTTCTTTCACTCTCTTTTCTTCTCTTATCTTAGAAGTTAGTATTGAGATATTCTCCAAAATTCTCTTATACTTGTCAACTCCAAAAACATGTCTCAGTGTGTTCATCCTTGTTTCTGGGTCCTGAAGAATGATTTGTTTCATTTCTTCTTGCGGAGTATAAACTGTAAATTTGTAGAGAATATTTTGTTTTTTTAAAAATTCTTTTGGATAGTTCAACAATTCAAGAATTTGGTTTTTTAACTCTGTCACAGAAATCTCTTTTTTCTCTCCATCAATTGTTATTGAACAATAATCCTGTGAAATTGTCTTGCCCCTCTTCAAACTTCTTTCAACCAAAATTTCCTTGTTATCAATTTCAAACTTTATTATAACACTCCCTTGTTTTTTTCCATTTCTCAACAAAGAAGAACCTCTTTGTCCTGGCTGCAATCCAAACAATGCGAATTCTATCCCCAAAAGAATAGAAGTTTTTCCAGAACCAATATCTCCAGACAACAAAGTAGAACCTTCTGGAAATTCCACCTCCTGATATTCATAACTTCTTATGTTATCCAAGATTATTTTTTTTAAAAGCATTTTAAAACCTCAAAATTTTTTTACTTTCCTCCATGAGCCGATTTGTAAAATTATCTGTTGTCTCCCCCTCTTGTTTTTCAATTGAGAGGGTATTTATTAATTGGGGAATTAATTTATTGAAATGTGAGGGATTCTGTTCTGAATAAATTTTAATTGTTTCTTCTTCTATATTTTCTGTATCTTTAACTTCAATTTCCAGCCCAACTTCTTTTGTCTTTAAATTATCGCGTTTTATTATTATATCGTTAAGAATTTTATCTTTTTCTTTATTAAATTCAGCTTGAAGGGAAAGAATCTTTTCGTTATTGCGATTTTTTTCTTTAAGGACGCTCGAAAAAGATGGGTCTTTAGTAAGAACTTCGTTTATTGTTTCTTGGTCTACGGGGCCGCACCCAGCAAAAAAGATTAAGGCAAATACTATAAAAACAAGTCGCCTATTTTTCATAATTTGGAAAGTTATTTAACTATTTTTCAAGTCGTTTATCCGCACTTTGAATATCCGCACGCCTTACATACCGTGCAACCTTCAACGTGCCATAGAGCTCCTCCGCAATCCGGACAAACTCCAACTATGTTACCTGTGGATTTTTTGGTTTTAACAGAACCTGCTCCGCTTTCCTCATTAGATGTAGTGCTTTCG
>CAZHRM010000002.1:0-35952 GCA_964534855.1 Candidatus Woesearchaeota archaeon | reverse complement strand
GCCAAGAATGCTGCCCTTTCAAGGCAGTGACCCGAGTTCGAATCTCGGTGGGGGCATTTTATAGAAACCCTTAAGATTTTCTTATCATATCAAAAAAACTTTTCTTCTCAAACAGAGTTATTTTTTTCTCAGAGATATCTATATTAATTTTTAGTATTCCAAAGCCAGAAATAAAAACATTTCCAACAAGAAAATCCTTACCTGAGAGTTTTTGCAAAGACAAAAGTATTTTTTGTACCTTATCTTTCAGATTTTCTTCCTGCATTCTTTTCTCAATTATTCTCTCAATCTCATCAAAATAAAAATTAATCCCTCCTATTTTTTCAGGAGTTCTTTTATCAAAAATTTCAACAGGAACAAGTTTCACATCATCATCTAATTTAAAACTGAACATCTCTTTCTTAGATGGAACATAAAAATCAAAATGCTGTTGATTATCCTCTCCTTGTTTATCAATCACAAAAAAACCAGAGCACAAATAAGCATCTGAATTTTCTTTCATGAACTTCTTATACTCTTCAGAAGACTTCAATTTTTCTAGATAGAATTTAAGATTCATTCTCTATTTTTAATTTCAGCGTCTAATTTTCCCACAAAATCCTCAACATTCATTCTTTTAATTTCCTTATCTCCTCTAATTCTAATAGCCAAACTCTTATCTTTTTCTTCTTCATCTCCTACAACAATTATATACGGAACTTTCATTAACTCAGCATCCTTTACTTTTGATGGGATAGTAGTTGTTCTAAAATCAGAATCAATTCTCAAATTAGGAATCTTTTCTTTAAGTTGTTGAATCATCTCTTTAGAATAATCCTCATTTCTGTCTGTAAAACTTAAAATCCTAACTTGGATAGGAGCAAGCCATGTTGGAAGTCTGCCATTAGTATGCTCAACCAGGATTCCAATAAACCTCTCCAAACTTCCATAGATAACCCTGTGCAACATTATTGGCCTCTTTTTTTTATTATCTTTATCTGTATATTCCAACTCAAATCTTTCAGGCATTGAAAAATCCAATTGAATCGTCGCACACTGCCATTCCCTTCCCAAAGAATCTTTCAAATGAAAATCAATTTTAGGCCCATAAAAAGCACCATCACCCTTGTTAATTTTAAATTTCATTTTTTTATTTTTCAAAATTTTTTCTAAAACTTTTTCTGCCTTGTCCCAAATCTTATCACTGCCTATTCTCTTTTCTGGACGTGTTGACAACTCAACACGATATTTAAAATTAAAAACTTTTGAATAAAAAAGCTCAACTAAGTCCATTATCTTAACAATCTCATCTTCCATTTGTTTCTCTGTGCAGAATATATGAGCATCATCTTGTGTAAACTGAATCGCCCTAAACAATCCTCCTAAAACTCCAGACAATTCTTGCCTATGCACAACTCCTAACTCTCCAACTCTCAAAGGCAAATCTCTATAACTCTTTGGTTTATTTTTAAAAATCAAAATACCTCCAGGACAATTCATTGGTTTGACTGCAAACAATCTTTTTTCATATTCTGTCAAAAAAATATTCTCTTTATATTTTTCCCAGTGTCCAGAAATCTGCCACAATTTTTTATCTAAAATCTGGGGAGTCAAAACTTCTTCATAACCTGCTTTTTTATGAACCTCCCTCCAAAACCTAACTAATTCATTAAAAATAATCAAACCATTATTATGCCAAAAAACCATTCCAGGCGCTGTCTCATTAAAACTATACAAATCCATCTGCTGCCCAATAATCCTATGATCATTAGCTTTAAGTTTCGACTTGTCGAGCTTTGTCTTTGATATTTCTCTAAGCAATTGCTTAGCATCATATTTCTCCCCATCTTTCTTCTCAAATTTAATGTCTCTTGACAACTCACTTAATGGATGCCCCTTAACTTTCATCTCAAATTCCTTGTAATATCCAAAAGGAGCTTTAACAACATTGAAAAATTTCTTTAATTCCTTCTCAGCTTTTTCCAAAACTTCTATAGCAAGCTCAGGAGAAGCCAGCTCACTTGAAAGATGAGCATAAGGATAAAGAACTATATTCTTTGCACTAACTTGTTCTGCAATATCTCTAACATTCTCAACGAACTTTTCAACAATTCCTTCAACATCTGTATCTGTTTTCTCAACAGCAGTCATAACAGTCAGTGCCTCTTTTATCTCACCACCTTTTTTTTCTTCCTCAGAAAGAGATTTTATTTTCTTCAAAGCTTTCTTAAGAGGTTTAAACTTAATATAATCTGTATGAAGCAAAAGTATTTTCATATAAGAAATAAAGAAAAGATGTTTATAAAATTAATCATCAAAATTCTCTGTTTGAATTCTCGCGTTGAAGCATGAGCTAAAGTTTTGAGCCATAAATTTAGTTAAAAATTCCCATATCAAAAAGTTTAAAAGTACTAATATTGTATAAAATTTATACATTTATGATTAATTTACTATTAATAAGTGTCAACAAAATGAAAGATATAACCAGAAGAGAATTTATGAAAATCGCAGGAATTTGTGCACTCGGAAGTCTATTTTATCCAGAAGTAGCAAGTGCAAAAAGAGTGAGCAAAGAAATAATTAAAAAAATTTTAGAACCAAAATTAGACCCCTTAACAAAAAAAATTATCCAAATAGAATCTAATTGGGATTATTGGGCAAAAGGAAAAAACGGAGAAATTGGATTAATGCAGATACAACCAAATACTCTAGAAGAATGGAATGAACATGGTTCTGGAAGACTCTATAATAAATATGATTTATTTGAGCCAATAGTAAATGTAAAAATTGGTAAATGGTATTTACATGAGAGAATAGGGGAACATTATTTACCCCACTATAACTTAGATGTTACAGACGAAAATAAAGCAGCATCCTATAATGCCGGTCCTGTAAGAATCGGAGAAATAGGAGATGCTGTTAAAAATTTTTATAGACTACCAAAAAAGACACAGAACTATCTTCGTAAACTACAGAAATTAAGTTAAGTTGATTTATACAAAAATTTATCAATTTGCTTTTTTGCTTTTTCCCTTCTTCTCTGATGCTCTTTCAAAAAATTATTTATTTTTTCAATTAAAATTTCCTTTAATTCTCCTGTAAGCATTTTTCCTGACTTGTAATCCTCATAAATTCTTTCCAATTTCTTATCATCAGGCTCAAAAAACATTTTCAAATATTGAAAAGAAACATCTACATCAGGATTTCCCCCTTTTTCTCTATGCTCTTTTGTAGTTTTTTGCCCGCCTGAAAAAGCATATTTCTTAATCTTATTTTCAACCTCTTTAGGCGAGTCTGTTGTTAACACAGCCACATTAGATTTACTGCTACTCATTTTTCCTTGATTGCCTGTCAAAGGAGGTAAAAATATTGATTGTATAGACGCGGGTTTATAATATCCTAATTTTGGCAAAATATCTCTTGTTAATCTAAAATGAGGGTCCTGATCAACTGCGTGAGGTATCAAGCAAGGAATTTTCTTTTTGTGAATTATTGAAGAGAGAAATGCTGGAACTGCTTGGACTGAAGTGTAAAATATAAGTCCAATATTAGAACTCTCATTCAAACCAAATGAAGATTTAACCATTGAAAAAGTAATTTTCTTAGCAACTTTACAAGCTTCTTTGTACATTAAACCCGCATGTTTTGTGTCAACCAAAAAATTAGTTTTTTTTGGATTAAAACCAATTGCAATTACATCAAGCATATTTTCATAAGTCCATTTCTTAATTTCTTCAAATGATTTATTCTTATTAAGCAAAAATTTTTCATCGTCTGTAAATTGAAACCACAATTCTGTTCCAAATTTATCTTGCAACCATTTTGTAAAAACCCAAACACTCAAATGCCCCAAATGAAGAGGACCAGAAGGCCCACAACCAGTATATAAAAAGAATTTATTCCCTTTTTCATATTCATCTAACAGCCATTTCAAATCCCTTCCAGCAAAAAATACATTTCTTCTCAACATAAAATGAAGTTCTTTAGTATGTTTTTGCATCCTCTCTAAAAGTCTGTCGCTAATTTTCTCTAATCCAAACTCTCTAACAAGTTTATCATAATCAACATCTCCAGAAACTTCCCATGGTGTAACATTAAACTCTTTTTTCATATTCAATTAAACCAAAGCCTATTTTTAAAGATTATCAAAAAACCACAGAAGAATTTTTAAATGCCATTTGATTAAAAAGAATATAAAATGGGGAGAATAATAACTTCAGTAATATTTGTATTATTGTTAATATCTACAGCATCTGCAGAAATAATAATCAACAAACAACCTAGCGAAATTTACAATCTCGGAGATTCTTTTTCTATACCTGTAACAATAAAGTCCTCAAATGATATCTCAGGAATTTTTCAAATGGATTTAATCTGTGAAGGACATGACGTCAATTTTTATAAAAATGGTGTTGGATTAGCAGCAGGCGAAGAGAAAAAAATGGAACCATCATTAGTTTTAATAAAAAGTCTGATTGGAGAACTTAAGGGGGAATGTAAAATAAAGGGAATTTTGGGGGAGGAATACATACTAACAAATAATTTTAAAATTTCAGATTTAATAACTATCCAAGTTCCAACTGAGAATATTGAGGGAGTGGAATTCAAACCTGGAGAGAATATCTTAATTGAAGGAGGAGCAATAAAAGAAAACAAGAAAGATGTAGATGGTTTCATAGAATTAGAAATTATCTCTGACAATGAATCACAAATATCTCAATTAGAAACAATAAACAAAGGATTTTTCTCAATAAATATCTCCCTTCCAGAGGATATGAAAGCAGGAACTTATTTGGTAAAATTAAATGCCTATGAAAAAGATTTATTAGAAGAGACAACAAATAAAGGATTCATAAATTACAATATCCTCATATCTCAGGTTCCAACAAATTTAGAAATAGCATTTGAAAATCCAGAAGTAGAGCCTGGAACACCTCTCAAAGTTAAGGCAATACTTCACGACCAGACAGGCGAAAAAATAGCATCAAGTGCTATTATGACCATAAAGAACGAAAACAATAAAATTTTAGAGCAAATTGAAAAACCAACAGATGAATTCTTAGATTTTCCAATCAAATATAATGAAGCTCCTTCGGAATGGATAGTAGTTGCTGTTTCAAATAAACTAATGAGCGAAACAACCTTCAAAATAAAAGAAAAAAAAGACATAAGAGTTGAAATAATAAATAGAACCCTTATTCTAACAAACATAGGAAATGTTCCTTATAATGACATTTTCTTGGTAAAGATAGGAAATGAGTCTCTGAACATAAATGTAAGTCTGGATGTAGACAAAAGCCAGAAGTATATTCTAAGCGCACCCGACGGAGAGTATCAAGTAGAAATAATAACTGAAGAGGGAAGCAAAATTACAGAAAGTGTTTCGCTTACTGGAAAAGCAATTGATGTAAAAGAAGCATCAAACAGAGTAGTAACATTAGTAAAATATCCTATTGTTTGGATTTTTATAATAGCAATTTTTGGATTTGTTGCTTTTATAATTTTTAAAAAAGGGTACAAAAAAAGTTTTTTTGGTTATATAAATTCCAAAAAAAGGAAAGGGGAAAAAGCAATTCCTCTAAGAAAAAACTCATTAGTTAACGCAAAAAACAAAGCAGAACTTTCTTTATCTATAAAAGGAGATAAACAAAATGTGACTGTAGTCTGTCTTAAAATTAAAAACCTAAAAGAAATTGAATCAAAAAAATCAAGTACAGAGGAAACATTACAAAAAATAGTTGATATGGTAGAAGAAAACAAAGCAGTTATATATGAAAATCAAGATAATCTGTTCTTTATTTTAGCTCCAGTAAAAACAAGAACATTCAAAAATGAAAAAGTTGCAGTGGATTTAGCAGAAAAAATTAAGGAGATTATAATAGGACACAACAAATTAGCCAAACAAAAAATAGAATTTGGAATATCTCTAAACTATGGAACAATAGTTGCAAAACAAGAAAAAGAGTGTCTGAAATTTATGAGTATGGGAACATTAATAACAACAGCAAAAAAAATCTCGTCGCTCTCTGAAAAAGAAATTCTTCTAAGTGAAAAAATAAAAGAAAGGTTAATGTCTGATGTTAAAACAGAAAAACATATCAAGGAAAAAGTTCCATTTTACACAATAAAGGAAATAAGAAACAAAGAAGAGCACAAAAAATTCATAAAAAGTTTTCTAGACAGGATTGAGAAGAAATAACTCCAAATAACTATTAACAATCGCTCTCTTAACTTCGGGATGTTTTTTCTCCAAACTTTCAATAAACACACTAATTTTATCAGGCTTAAATTTTTTATCCAGTTTTATTTTTTTTAGTTTAGCATATAACTGTATTTCATCATCTAAAAATAAATAAAATGGTTTGATAATTTTTCCATCTATTGGACTAAGCCTATTATTCTTTTCTAATTTTCCTTTAATCAACAAATGAATAATTTTATCTGAATTATCATCAATACTATCATTAACAATTATCTTAGTCGCTTTCTTTTTATTCTTAGTTAATTCAATTATTCCTTTATCTTCAAAAAGGCTAAGAAGCTCTTTCATAAAAGGATCAGTTGAATAAACAATATCTCCTTTTCCAAGAAGTTTAAACTTACGAATTGTATACAAGACTTTTTTCTGAAAATATTTAATAAAACATCTTCTACAAAGTTTTCTCTTATTTGTAAATTCATAGACAGGATTTGATATACAATCTTTACACATCTTATAAGTAATAAAAAGATAAGTTATAAAATTATTGTTAAAATTATTTTTTCACCATAAAACCTGAATTTAAACAAATTTTCCCAAGTTTTTTTATTTGTTTAAACAAAAGTCTTGATGAATTAATCTCAGCTATTGGTGCACACTCGCTTTTATCCCAATATGTATTAATAGACTTATGCAAACCTAATAAAAACAGTTTAGATTTTAGAAATAAATTGGAAATAAAATACAGATTCTTTTTTATTTTACCTTCATATGCAATCTCCATAACAATTCATCAATTAACAACCTATTAAAATATTATTACACTAAACTATCTATTTCTTAATCTCAAAATCCTTGATCTTATGTTTAGAGTATTCCTGTATCAATTTCTTAGCTTTGTCCTTGAATTTCCTGCTCTTAATTAAAGCAGTTGGTCCTGCTTGTTTGGGGATAATTTTTATTCCTTTTTCTTTTTCTAATAATTTATTTTCTGTTTTATTTTTTCCTAAAATAATCTGGCTTGATTCAAAATGCCTGCCAATCTTAAGAAATTGAATATCTTTATAACTTAACTTCTTCTCATTTAGAATTTTTTTTAATTTATCACAATATAATCTTTCACAAAGCAAACATCCTCCTGCAGGAGAAGGATAAGAAATTCCAAATCTTTTAGCAAGAGCAATTTGTTTATCTCTTTTTCTTCCTTGAATTCCATAAAACTCAATTAAAGGCCTTATAACTCCATCTTTAAGCCCGGCTTTTTCTTCAATTATTTGTGTGGTTTTTTTTGTCTGAGACATGGGCCTCTGTCCAATAACTTCACCAGTAACAATATATTCAATCCGTTTTTTATCAGCAAGTTTTTTTGCTTTTCTCAACATAAAAATTCTGCAATCAATACAGGGATTTAATCCAACCCCTCTTCCATACTTTGGATTTTTAATAACATCTAAATATTCCTGAAAAAGTTTTCCTCTTGTGCAATCAAAAATTTTAAGTTTTACTCTATTTTTTTTAGTAAATTCTTTTATTTCTTTTTCAATATCTTTACTAAATGGAAGTTTAAAATAAACTGCAATGATTTCTAATCCTTGTTCTTGCATAATTCTCACAACAAGCCTGCTATCTAATCCTCCCGAAAACATCACAATTGCTTTTGTTTTTTTAACCATAGAACAAGTAGAAATACACAATATAAAAATTATTTGGATTTTTCAGAAAATTTTTTCTCATCAGTTTTTTTCTTAAATCTCTCAAAAAATCTAGATATCTTAAATCCAACTTCAAGAAGTTTTAGAACAAATCCTATCATCAAAAGAATAATCCCCAAACTAAAAGAAATTAAAAACACCACATATGCTTTAACAAAAAAGATTGTAAAAAACTGTAAAAATGATGTGTCCAAAAAAGACAAGGCCCAATTGATTTTCATGAACGGCAGTGCAGAAATTGCCAACAAACTTCCGACAACAAAAAACAAGTGACTCTTCTGTTCAACTAAAAAGAACATCAACGCAATCAAAATAACAGAAACTATTAATAAAAAACAAAATTTATTATTCCAATAATCCCTAGCCTTTTCAGAAACTAAGAAAAAAGGAACTTCTTCCTTCCCTAAACAATCCCAAAAATCACAATCATAATCCTTATAATAAATTTCTTCCACAAAACTGTTGATGCCATACTCAACAACAGCGTCGAGACCCTCAGAAATAATATCACAAGGAATTACAAAAGTCTGTCCAGACTCATAACTAAAAACAAACTCTGAATTATTTTCACAGTGCAATTCCATAGATTCAAATTTTTCTTCTATTTCTTGCTCAAGATTTAGATTATCTTCAGTGAGGTCTTTAACAACAGAAACAAGTTCTGGCTGAACATTATCATAATCTAACGACAATCCTAATGTCAAAAAAGCATTTCCAAATAAAAAAAACAAGGCTAACAAAACACTGGCAATAACAAACAACCCACCCCTTATAAATCCCATAAATTAATTAAATAATACTGATTTATAAATATTAGGAAAATTAATTCACATTCTCTCCAGCACTTCAATTCTCTTCTCCAGAGGAGGATGAGTTGAACTCAAACCCTTAAAAGGATTTGAAAAAAACAAAGGAGCCAAAGCCTTGCTGACTTTTTTTTCTGGCTGGACAACATCTTCTTTTATTTTCTTTAATGCTTTTATAAGTCCAGAAGGATATCTTGTAAACTTGACAGCAGAAGCATCTGCAACAAATTCTCTTTTTCTTGAAATAGACATCTGAACAATATAAACAACAATCGGAGCAAGAATTGCCATTAAAACTCCAAGTAAAATAAAAATAGTTTTACTTCTGTCATTAGTTCCCCCCCTAAACCAAAGGCTTCTTAAAAAAATTTGTGAGATAATTGCAATCATGCCAACCATTACAGCCACTAAAGTCATATACCTCATGTCATAACTTGCTATATGTCCAAGCTCGTGTGCTAACACCCCTTCGAGCTCTCTTTTTTCAAGTTTTTCCAAAGCACCTGTTGTAACACACACAACTGCATTCTGAGGATCTCTTCCAGAAGCAAAAGCATTTATCTGGGGAGAATCCATAACATAAAGCTTAGGCATGGGCATACCCGAAGCCAAAGTCAAACCTTCAACAAGATTATAATACTGCTTATAATTTTCTTTACTAGCCTTCTTAGCCTTAACACTGGCAATAGCTATTTTGTCTGAATTATAAAAACCAACTAAAATATAACTCAAGGAAAAAATTATTGAAATAATCATTATGATAAAAAAGAATCCTGGCTCAAATGCCAAAGAGATGACATAACCAAATAAAACAAAAACAACAAAAAGAATTGCCATCAAAAAAAATGACTTCCACTTGTTTCTTGAAATCTGATCCCTAAAATCTATCCTCTTATTCATGGGAAAATAAATTTCCCATAGTTTTTAAGAGTTTTGAGGCTCTCTATAATCCCCATTAGCAATTTTATATAATTTCAAATATTTCTGTAATAAATTATTCTTCTGTTCCAAAGTAACCATATTATCTAATTTTGAACGAAAGTCGTCTGGAGAAAATACTGAAAAATTTTCCTTAAGCACAGACTTATCTAAACTATTACCCATTTTCTTCAAAATTATCACACCCAAATTTAAAAATTAAGAACATTCTTTTTATGATTATTAAAAATAGTATTATAAATCACTCTTTCATAAATATCACGAGCTAAAAATTTTGCAACTCCTTTAGGAATCTTCATTTTCCTCTCCTTACAATAAATATGAAGAGGATTCATATAATGTTTAACTTCTGCAAAAAATCCTGGTTTAAAATTATTAGGTCCTAACACCGACGAATCTTTATGTTCTGTATCACCCAAAGAATTATCTATACTTTTTCCCATCTCAAACCATAATAATATTAACTAAATCAACTAACTTGAAGTTTATATACTTTGTTATAGAATTTGATAATTATTAAAACTTAACTTTAACATTCTTTTTTTCAGATTCTGCTATTTTCAGATATTCTTTTTCTTTTTTTCCATAAAGTTTTGCGAAAAATGCTCCTGGAAATGTCTTGCACAGATTATTGTAAGTTAAAATACTGTCATTATAATATTGTCTTGCATAAGCAACTTTGTCCTCTGTAGATGAAAGCTCTCTCTGCAATTCAAGAAAGTTTGTGTTTGCCTTCAAGTCAGGATAGCCTTCTGCAATAGCAAAAATTGTTTTCAGAGCAGATTCAAGTTTCCTGTCGGCCTTAACTTTATCTTCGACACCCCTAGCACCAATAAGTGCTTTACGCGCATCAGTCACAGCTTTAATCGCGGCTTTCTCATGTTTAGCAAAACCCTTAACAGTCTCTATTAAATTAGGAATCAAATCAGCCCGTCTTTTCAACTGAACATTAATCTGACTCAAAGAATTATCAATTCGATTCCCTAGAACAGCAAATCTGTTAAAGTAAATAAAAAACACAAATGCTACTAATACAACTGCTCCAATCAAAATCCATAACCATAACATAGAAAAAGATATTAACTAATATTTATAAATCTAACTAAATAGTATATATTATGGTAAAAATAAATAAAAAGAAGTGTATAGGATGTGGAGCATGTGCATCGAGTTGTGGAGAGGTTTTTGAAATAGAGAAAGATGGAAAAGCAAGAGTTAAATCTCAAAAAAATATCCCCTGTGTAAAGAAAGCAATTGATTCTTGTCCTGCTGGAGCTATAAGTAAATAAATTTCATTTTTTATTTTTAAGATATCCCTTACAATGCAAAACACAACAATAATCGCTCAGTCTCATTTCTCCTTTGGGTTTATCAAAATCAGACCATAATCTTTCCTTTCCTTTAATTCCCATAACACTTACATTTAACTCATAAATAGGATTAGTACAATCAGAAGTTATACACTTATTACAAATACTAAACGGACCTACTCTGGGTCTATGACCTAGCTCACATTCATATTTAACCATTAAAATTTAATAATAAAATTCATTATAAGGATTATGGTGCTAATATAAATCTCCCAAATAAAAAACTTTATTAAGTTCCTCAACTTTTATTTTACATGAATGAAAAAAAAGAGGAACAAGAAACAGAATTCATCAAATGGTTCCCTGAATTAAATAAAAATTCTGGAAGTGTTGCAGGAGGAAAAGGAGCGAACCTTGCAGAAATTTACAACTTCAAAATCCCTGTTCCTCCAGGATTTGTTGTTACAGCTCAGGCTTATGATTATTTCATAAAAAAAGCAGAAATAAAAAACAAGATAAAAGAACTTCTTAAAAGGATAGATTATGAAAACACAAAGCAAATAGAAGAAATAACAAAAGAAATCCGTGAATTAATTATTAACTCAAAATTTCCAGAAGAAATGCAGGAAGAGATTTTTGAGGCATATGAAAGTTTAGGGGCTGGAGATTTGGATAAAGCAAAAGGAGGAGCAATTGAAATTCTTAAAAGCTCTTCAGAGCCTATATTCGTCGCTGTCAGAAGCAGTGCAACCACAGAAGACCTCGCAACAGCGAGCTTTGCAGGACAGCAAGACACCTTTGTAAACATCAAAGGAAAATCAGAATTGCTAAAGCATATTAAAAAATGCTTTGCATCTTTATTTACTGCAAGAGCAACATACTATAGAAACAAAAAAGGATTCAAACACGAACAAGCGAGCCTTGCAGTAGTAGTGCAAAAAATGGTTGACTCAGACAAATCAGGAGTAATCTTCTCAAAAAACCCAACTCGTAAAGAAAACAATATAGTCATGGAAGCTGTTTGGGGATTGGGCGAAGGAATTGTGTCTGGAAAAATAACACCAGACAAATATATTATCTCACCAGAATTAGAAATTTTGGATAAAGAAATATCAAACAAAAAAATTGCAATAACAAGAGATTCTGGAGGGAATAAGGAGATAGTAAAATTAAGGGAGGAGAAATCAAAGCAGCAGGTCTTAAAAGAATATGAAATTAAAAAACTTGCAGAACTTGCAATAAAATTAGAGAAACATTACAAAAAACCGCAAGACATAGAATTTGCAATTGGAGGAGAAGAGATTTATATTGTTCAAACACGTCCAATAACAACTATAGAAAAAAGGGCTGAAACTACAAAAGAGCTTCAAGGAGAAGTAGTCTTAAAGGGATTTGCTGCCTCGCCAGGAATTGCTTATGGAAAAATAAAAATTATAGAGGGCATGAAAGACTTGCAAAAGATAAATCAAGGAGATATTTTAGTTACAAAGATGACAAATCCTGACATGGTTGTCACAATGCAAAAATCTGCTGCAATAGTCACAGATGAAGGGGGCTTGACTGCTCATGCTGCAATTGTCTCAAGAGAGATGGGAATTCCTTGTGTCGTTGGTACTCAAGAAGCAACAACTAAACTAAAAGAAGGAGAAATAATAACTGTCGACGGCTTTACAGGAAAAATTTACAAAGGAAAGATTTCAGAAATAGTGCAAAAAGAAGTGCTTCCAGTAACTGCAGAAACAAAAATAAAAATAAAAATTATCATAGACTTGCCGAACTTCGCTGAACATGCCGCCAAAACAAAAATAAAACAAGCAGGTTTAGTAAGAATAGAGGGGATAATTGCAGAGTCAGGAAAACATCCTAACTACTTTCTAAAGCAAAACAAAATTGAAGAATATGAAGAAATAATCTTTAAAGGCATTAAAAAAATATCTCAGTACTTTGACGAACTTTGGATTAGAAGCTCAGACATTAGAAGCGATGAATTCCAAAACCTTGAAGGTGCTCCTCAAGAAAAAGAAGCAAATCCAATGTTAGGAATGCATGGAATAAGATATGGAATTAAAAATCCAAGTATACTTAAATCAGAACTTAAAGCATTAAAAAGAGTTGCAGAAAATGGGAAAAAAATTGGCTTATTATTACCACAAGTAATTTTAGTAGAAGAGGTTCAAAAAGTTAAAGAATTTCTAAAAGAAATAAATTTTTCCCAAGTAAAATTAGGTGTTATGATTGAAACACCTGCTGCAATTCAATTAATAAGAGAATTATGCGAAGAAGGAATTGATTTCGTCTCTTTTGGAACAAACGACTTGACACAATATATCCTAGCTGTTGACAGAGGAAACGAACAAGTCCAAGAACTATACAATGAAATGCATCCATCAGTATTATATCAATTAGAATATGCACTCCGAGTTTGTAAAAGAAACAACGTTGAAACAAGCATATGCGGACAAGCAGGAAGCAAAAAAGAGATGATAAAATTTCTAGTTGAAAAAGGAATTGACAGTCTAAGTGTAAATGCCGACGCGGCAAGCGAGACAGCAAATTATGTAGCAGAAATTGAAAAAGAGCAAGTAAAAAATACAGACGAAGAACCACGACAATATCAATCAAAAAAAGAGATTACAGAAAGAGAAAGTCTAAAAGAAGATTTTGTAAAACCACAAAATATTTTAGAAGAAATAAAAGAAAATGTAGAGGAAGGTGAAGAAATAATAGAAGAAGTTGTTGAAAAAATTGAAGAAAATCTAAAAAATCAGAAAGAAAATGTTGAAGAATTTTATGAACCAGAATTTCCAAAGATAAGAGGGACAGAAAACTTTCAACAAGAGAATGAAGACAAAGAAGATAATCCCTCTCCAGAAGATTTTTCTAAAGAAGATGATGAAGTCTTAGATATTTTCTAAGATAATTTACAATATAAGAATATTTAAAAAGAGTTTAATTATTTCTAAATTAAAGTTTTTCTATCCAAAAAGAAGATTAATAAGATATAAAATGAAGACAAGAATTAAGAATATTGGAAGAGATGTTCTGTGTTGTGGAATGGCAGGATTGGTTAGCAGTGTCTTGTATTTTTCACCAATATCTAAATCATATGCTCAAGAAACGGAATATTCTCAAAACATAAAACCAGAAGTCCAGAAATTAGATGAAACATCGAATTTATCTTTTGAAGATTTCCTTGAATTAAAAGAAAAAGAGCTTGATGAAAGAGAAGAGAAAAAGGAAAAAAATCATCTTCAAAAAGAAAGAGGATATAAAGAAGGAAAAATTGAGAAAGAAGAAGTAAAAAAGAATTATGAGACAGACCACTTAATAAGTTTAGACACTTCACAAAATAAAGCAGAATTAAATCTCAATGCTTACAACGGTAATCTATCTGTTAGAATTGGAGAAAAAGAAGTTGAAGAAGTTCAATTAAATTATGATTTTAAAATAAGAGATAATGTATCATTTTTTTTGGGCGCACTTAGTGAAAAATTAGGAAGGATTAGTAGAGAAAGATTAGTAAAGTTGGGAATTAAATATATAAGTGGCAAAAAAGTAAAAAATGAAACAAAAGTCAAAACAGGATTTTTTTCGGATAATATTGGAAACAACAATAGTGAAGAACAATTCCTGCTTGGTCTTGAAGACAGGTTATATCTTCCTCTGTTCAAAAGCGACAGAACAGATTTGATAGGGGAAGCTGGAGGAGATATTGTATACAGCCTCCCTAAAGGTAAATTGCTTTTTGACAGTTATGCACTTGAGGCAAGACTAAACTATAAATTCAAATTATCAAATAAATTGACTTGGTATAATACAATTGGTTATCATCATCTTGATGTTAATACTAACAAATATTTTTTCTTGGATAAAGCAGAAAAGAAAGGTGCAACAACTGCTCTGGAATGGAGAAGAGACACAACAGGAATAGCAGCCCTTGCTACTCTAGAAAAGTCGCGAGACGACAAAGAATTGCCAGAACTTTTGAGAAAAAGATTTGGTCTACACATTGAAACATTTGATTGGCTAATAAAAAATTATTTTGAAAAAGATAACAGTAATCTAAAACATAAAAGATACTTATTATCTATAGGAAAAAAAATAGGAAGAAAAAAGAACAAACTTGTGGAAATTTTTTATAACAGAGAAGAATTACTAAAAGGGCATGCAGATATTATTGGAATTAACTTTAGTATACCTTATGGCAAACCTAAGGATATACAAGATGATTTTGAAAATTATGTACCAAGAGAGGGAATATATGCTTTAACTGGAAATAAAGACTATGGCCTGCCATTTGAGGAAAACACATGGCTTAATAGCATAAGAAAAATCAATGAATATAGCTCTAACTTAGAACAAACAGAAGGCCTTGATCCACCGAGAACTCCTTCCGAGGTTGAAAAATCAGGTGGAGATTGTGATGAACTAGCCAATTGGTTTTCATATAGAGCAGTTCAACAAGGGTACAAAGCACATGTATTAAACTATCTGCCAATAAGCAAAGACTATGCACATGCAATTTCTCTGGTTGAAGCAAAGAATGAGGAGTTGTTTGTTAATATGTATGGTAGATTCTTTAAAGTTGATGTGCCAAAAAATGCCAGTGAGCACGAAAAAGTAAGAGCAGCTTTAAATCAAATTTTTACATATTCAGCTTCAGTTCCTAAAAATGGTGAGATTGTATCTTACAAACTTTATAATCCAAGTTCAGGTAATTACCTTAAAAATAATCCAGTGCTTCTCGGAAATATGGGGGCAGAGCCAACAAAGCCACACATTGAAAATGGTATAAGAGCATTAATAGGAAACAGATTTTAATTAATGAGCAAGATTAAAACTTAAAAAAGATTTCTTGACCATTAGAATTAAATTTATAAACATAAAAACCCTTTATAAAACATGGTAAAAAAAGCAGGTAAAACCAAGAAAAAAAAGAGTTCTTCTGTAAAAAAACACAGAGTTCATAAAACCAAAGAAACAACTCATGAAAGACCCATAACTCGCACTTCAAGTGAAGTTAAAATAGAGAGAGTATTAATAGAAAATTTTGTATCTTTACAAAAAGTTATGACAAACCTGTCTGCAAAATTTGATAATCTTGCTAATCAAATATCAAAACTATTGGATTTATTTGAAATATCTGCAAAAGCACTGGCTGAAAAGGATTTTAATTTAGAAAAAGAAAACAAAGATAACAAAAAAATTATAGAAAAGATAGATAATTTATTTGAACAAAACAAAATAATCGCGAGGGGACTAACTTTACTGCATGAACCCCCTACAAGACAAGAACCTAATTATCCTCATACTCAAATGCCTAGAATGCAAAGAACAATTCAGGCTCCAAGACCAAATCAGGAAAGAGAAGTAAACAGGGAAGGATATCAAAAATCAATTTCTTCAGATGGCTTATCAGAAGCTTCGCCTATATCAGAAAATTCTAAAACAAGATTCAGGCAATTACCTGGACAATAAGATGCTTAAACAAAAATCAATAGTTTTAGCTCATTCTCCAGAAAAAAGAATTCAGCGAACTTCAGAAGAATTCAAGACATTTTTTCTTTTGGAATTTACAAGAAAATTAATTGAAAATTCAGGAACAAGCGAAGTTTTTGAATTAAAAAATATTTTAAAGGAAGAAGAAGAAAAACAAAAAGAGCTTCCAAAAATCATTAAAAGAAAAATCGAAGAAAAAGAAGAATTACTTTCTCTTCCTCAAAAAAAAGAATTTCTAAATCCTCTTCCAAAACCAACCATTCCAAAAGGAAATCTTTATCCTACACAAGGGTTGGAACAAAACCGTGTAATAAGAATTCCAAGGCCAAGACTTCCTCCAGGACTCGAGTATCTAAAACCAGTACCAACGAATATGCAAATAGATTTAGAGAAATTAAATCCCCTAATAAAAGACCCCTTAGTAAAAGTTATAGAATGCGATGGATCAGATGTAAATGTCCTCGTCAGAGGAACAATGGGAACAAAAAAAACAAACATAATTCTGAGCAAAGAGGAGATAGAGCAGATAATAAAAAAATTCTCTGAAACTACAAGAATTCCAATCCAAGAAGGAATTTTTAAAGTGATTGTAGGTAAATTAATTTTATTAGCAATAATTTCTGAAGTAATTAGCTCAAGATTCATAATCAAAAAAATGATGTATGCTCCCAATCAAACTTTTCATGAATAAAAATGCAGAATAAAATAACAAAAGAGAAAATAAAAAAATATCAAACGCTAACTAACAAAGCATTAAAAATCGTGAAGAGCTCAATTATAAAAGGAAAAGAAAAAAAAGCGAAAGAAATAATTGACATGGTTTCTAATTATCTTTCAGATGCAAAATATTTTGAAAAAAAGCAGGATTTGGTAAATGTGTTTGCAGCTTTAAATTATGCTCATGGCTGGCTCGATGCAGGTGTGAGATTGGAAATTTTCGATGTTAAAGATAACAAGTTGTTTACTATAAAGTAAGGCTAAAATATAAAAACATCTCTTCCTTCTTCCTTCCATGAAAAAAGAGGTAATAGTAATAAGTCTTGGAGGAAGTTTAATTATTCCAGATAACATAAACACAAAATTCCTCAGGGAATTTAAAAAAATAATTAAAAAAAATACAAAGAAATATAAATTTGTGATTGTGTGTGGGGGAGGAAGTATCGCAAGAAAATATATTTCTGCCTTGAAAATTTTAAAAGTAAAGGAAAAATTTCAGAGTTTTTCAGGAATTTCAGCAACGAGAACGAATGCAAGATTCGTAAGCTATTTTTTCAACATTAACCCAGAAAGGGGAATTCCTCATAAAATGAGAACTCTCAAGAAATACATAAAAAGACAGGGCATTGTATTTTGTGGAGCATTAGAATATCACCCAGACCAAAGTTCTGATTCAACATCAGCTGAAATTGCAAAACAGTTTAAAACAAATTTTATTAATCTAACAAACGTTCAAGGTTTGTATAATAAAAATCCTATTAAATACAAAAACGCAAAATTCATTCCAAAAATTTCATGGAAAAAATTCCACAAAATGGCAAATAAAATAAAATTTGAACCAGGACAACATTTTGTTCTTGACCAAAAATCCTCAAAAATAATTTTAGAAAATAAAATCAAAACTTACATTATAGGAAAAAATTTAAAACAACTTGACAATGTCCTAAATAATAAAAACTTTATTGGGACAGTAATCCAAGGATAATCATGAAAAATCACATTCTAATACAAGAAAATAATTTTGTAAAGGCAAGAGAGAAGATAAAAAAAAACAAGAACAAAATAATTGTTTTCTCAAGTAATGACGATGAGTTGAATAGGAAAGTCCTAGAAAAAATACCAATTGACATTCTTCTTTTAAACCAATCAAAAAAAAGGGATTTTCAAAAACAAAGAGACTCAAGTTTTAATCACGTTCTCGCAAAAATAGCGAAAAAAAATAATGTTGCAATTGGAATAAATTTAGATGAGGTAATCAATTCAGAGGAAAAAACCAAGGCAGAAATTCTTGCGAGAATAAAACAAAATATAAAACTTTGTAACAAAAATAAGTTAAAAATGGAATTTATTTCTCCTTCAGGAATTAAGAGAAGTAAGCATGATTTGAAGGCACTAGGTCTTGTTCTTGGAATGCCCACTTGGATGACGAGCAAGTTATGAGACAAAACAGAACATTTTTTAATATAGTTTTGTTCAAAATAAAATGAACATCCAAAAAATAATAGAATCTCTTAGTCCAAATGAAAGAAGAATTCTTCCATATATCGAAGAAAAAAAAATAAGTGAAATCTGCAAAAAATCAAATTTAGACAAGGTCTCCGTATTGAGAGCCTTGGAATATTTACAGAACAAAAAGATACTAAATCTTCCCTTTAAAAAAAAGAAAATAATAGAAATAGGAGTTAATGGAGCCTTATATAAAAAAAAGGGTTTGCCAGAGAGAAGGCTTCTAAATCTTTTAAGAGAAAAAAGAATTCTCAAATTGAAGGATGCACAAAAACAAAGCTCTTTATCTAACGACGAATTTAAAGCATCTCTTGGCGCATTAAAGAAGAAAGCTATGATCGAACTAAAAAAGGGAAAAATAATTTTAAACGCAAACAATGAAGAAATTTCCAAAAAAACACTCGAAGAATTTTTCATTGAGTCTCTTCCAATAGAATATGATTCAATATCCCCCGAACAACTCTATGCACTAAAATCCCTCCAAAATAGAAGGAACATAATACAGATAAAAGAAGAAAAAAGAATTGATATAGAACTTACTGATTTGGGAAAAAGAATAATCAATTCTAAAATTGAAAGTCAAAATTTAATTGAACAAATAAATCCAAAAATTTTGAGAGAAGAAAAATTATGGAAAGGAAAAAAATTCAGAAGATATGATGTTACCTCGCCCCTTCCAGAAATTCATGGCGGTAAAAGGCATTTTGTAAATCAATCAATAGATCATGCAAAAAAAATATGGACAGAGATGGGTTTTAAGGAAATGACAGGAGACTTAATTCAAAGTAGTTTTTGGAATTTTGATGCATTATTCACGCCACAAGACCATCCTGTAAGAGAAATACAGGATAGTTTTTTTATAGACAAAAAAATTGAACTTCCTAACAAAAAACTTGTAAAAGCTGTAAGGGATTCTCATGAAAAGGGTATTGAAGGGAGCAAGGGCTGGGAATATTTATGGAGTGAAGAAGAAGCAAAAAAACTTGTATTAAGAACACACACCACTTGCTTATCTGCTCAAACTTTATTTAAGCTTAAAAAAGAAGAGCTTCCTGCAAAATTCTTCGCAGTGGGAAAATGCTTCAGAAACGAAACAGTCGATTGGAGCCATGGATTTGAGTTTTATCAAACAGAAGGAATTGTCGTGGACAAAAACGCAGACTTCAGGCATCTGCTCGGCTATTTAAAACAATTTCTCAAAAAAATGGGTTTTAAAAAAATAAGATTCAGGCCAGGATACTTCCCCTATACAGAACCGTCAGTAGAAATTGACATTTGGCATCCTGAAAAAAAAGTTTGGTTGGAATTATGTGGAGCAGGAATATTTCGACCAGAAATGACAATACCCTTACTTGGAGAACCAATTCCAGTATTAGCATGGGGTCTTGGTTTTGACAGAATCATAACAGATTACTATAATATAAAAGATCTCAGAGAACTTTACAAAAATGATTTAGCTAAATTAAGAAAAATGAAATTTTGGATGAAAACTTAAACTTCAAATGAAATTTTGGATAAAATGAAAACACTATCAATAAAACAACCATGGGCGGAATTAATTTTACGGGGAAGAAAAAAAATAGAAATCAGAAAATGGAATACAAAGTTTAGAGGAGAATTTTTAATTCATAGTTCAAAAGTACCTGACAAAGATGCTATGAAAAAATTTGGATTTGAGAATCTGCCTAATGGATTTGTCATAGGGAAAGCAAAACTAGTTGATGTGAAAGCATACAAAAATGATGATGAATTTCTAAAAGATAAAGATTTACATTTAGCTGGAAAGGAGTGGGGAAATAAAGGATTTATTTTAAAAAACCCTCAAAGAATAGAAAAAATCAAACATAAAGGAAATCTTGGTTTTTGGGAATTGAATAAAAAATGAGAATAGAGTCACTGATAGAATTAGCAAGTTCTCCTAAAGAAATTATGGAAATCTCTAAATATATCAAATCTTTTGATTTGGATTATCCTAATTATAATAAATGGGTTGAGAAATGTAAAAAAGAATTAGAATCTAATTATAAAAAAGCATTTTATTACAAAAAGGATTTAGATATAGGGGGGGTTATTATTTTCCAGCCTCATAAAAAAGAAAAGAGCATATTAGAAATGAAAAATTTCCGGATTTCTTCAGTAAATGAAAAGAAAGGCATAGGATCATTATTATACAATATCCTAGAACAATATGCTAAAAAACAAAATTTTAAAATAATTCAGGAAGATACTCATAATAACAAGATGGTTAATTTTCTTTTAAAAGAAGGTTTCAAAATTATTAAAAAAGAAACATTATATTCCCCTTCACAAATAGAAACTATCTTGCAAAAAAATCTTAGAGATAAACAGAAAAAATGGCAATAATAAACATAAACAAAAAAGAATTTGAAAAAGAAATAGGAAAGTTTGACGAGAAAATGCAAAATAAAATTGCGATGTTTGGAACTCCAATTGAAGAAATCAGTGACAAAGAAATTCAAATTGAAGTTTTCCCGAACAGACCAGATTTGCTCTCTCATCAAGGATTCAAACGTTCCTTCCTCGCTTTTTTAGGAAAGAAAACAGGGCTTAAAGAATATAAAATAAACAAGCCAAAGAAAAATTATAAAATTTTTATAGACAATTCAGTAAAAGATATTAGACCTTACACAGCTTGTGCTATTGTTAAAGGACTAAAATTCAACGACGAAAAAATAAAAGAAGTAATTGAAATCCAAGAAAAATTACATATTACTATTGGAAGGAAGAGGAAGAAAATTGCGATAGGTATTTATCCCTTAGAAAAAATCAAATTACCAATAACCTTCAAAGCTTTAGAACCTGACAAAATAAAATTTATTCCTCTGGAAACTAACAGAGAGATGTCTGGACTTCAGATTCTCCAACGGCATCCAACCGGAAGAGAGTACGCCCATCTTTTAGCAGGAAAAGCAAAATTTCCAATTTTTATCGACGATAATAAAAACATACTAAGTATGCCTCCAATAATCAATTCTCAATTAACAGGAAAAATAACTGAAAAAACAAAAGATGTTTTTATAGAGTGTTCTGGTTTTGACTTTGAAATACTAAAAAAATGCCTTAACATAATTGTAACAAGTTTAGCAGATATGGGAGGAAGAATTTACCAAATGGAGCTTAAATATAAAAATAAAAAAATCACTCCTGACTTGACTCCTGAAAAAACAAAAATATCCTTAGAAAATACAAACAAACTATTAGGATTAAACCTTAATAAAAAACAACTTAAACAATTAATTAAAAGAATGGGTTATAATTATAATAAAAACATTATTGAAGTTCCTCCTTGGAGAACAGACTTTCTGCATGAAGTTGATTTGATTGAAGATGTCGCAATTGCATATGGTTATGAAAATTTTATTCCAGAAATTCCAGAGATATCAACTATTGGCGAGGAAAATTCCAAAGAAACACTCAAAAGAAATATCTCAAGAGTTCTTGCAGGACTGAATATGTTAGAAATTTCAAATTATCATCTAACAAATGAAAGAGACCAGTTTAAAAAAATGGGAATACAGGAAAAGCAGGAAAAAAACTTTGTAGAAATTGAAGAATCAAAAACAGATTATACAATTTTAAGAAAAGACCTGACACATTATTTATTGAAGATTCTTTCAGAAAATAAGAATTCAGAATATCCCCAATCAATCTTTGAGATTGGAAAGATTTTTCAGCCAAATGAAACAGAGGCTCTTGGAGTAGCGCTCGCTCCTGGAAATTTTACACAAATAAGACAAATATTAGAATATCTGTCAAGAATGATTGGCATTAAAATAAATCTAAAAGAATCAGAAGAATTTCCGCAGCATTTCATAGAAGGGAGGGTTGCAGACATATTTATCAATAATAAACAAGTAGGATTTATGGGAGAAATTCATCCAAAAATATTAAAGAACTGGAAAATCAAAATGCCTGTCGCTATTTTTGAAATTGGATTGGAAGAAATTTTTAATGAATTGATTCAATAGACTCACTGTCGCTCGCAAATTAATGTAAGTAATTAATACAAAATCTTTGATTAATATTTTATTAACAAATTTTCATATCGAACGAGCTGGAGGCGAGGAGCAAATTTCACCCAAAATAACTCTTTCCATTTACTTCAAACTTATTATCCAAATTTTTCTTTATGACTTCAACAACTTCCAAAACATCTTTTTTTATTTTCTGCCAAATTTCGTAAGATTCTTTAATAAATTCTGCTTCTTTTTCTTCAAAAAAATCAGTATCCAACTCAATCAACCTAATCTCAGTTTTTGTCAATTCCTTATAAATCTCCACCAACTTCTTTTTTTCTTCAACACCTATTGACTTGATAATAGAAAAAACAAACATGGGCGCATTTGCTGGATTTAAAATAGTTTCAACAAATCTCAGATAATTAGAAAACTTATCTGCTATGAATTTCCTTACTTCTCTTATCAAAATATCTGTCTCAACTTCTGCAATTTTTTCTATCTGAAAATCCTCATTAAGATTCTCAAAACTAGGCAGATTATATTTCTTCTGAACCACTAAATAATCCTTCTTTAAATTCTCCAAATCAGATTCTTTTGCCATCCTGAAACTTAAGACTAGAGTTTTATAAATGTAAGCCTCAGCTGGGGATTTGTGATTGGTTTATTTTTTAGGCTTTGAGATTAAGAAATAAATTAATATGTGAATGTTTACACTTTAAATCCTAAATATTCAAATCCTTCTTTTGATAATCTCGAACCTGCTGGAGGATAGTTAGGAGATTTTATTTCAAAAGTAACCCATGAAGAAGAATCCGATTTATATTCTTCAAGATATTGTTGTTGTATGCTTTCTGATATACTTCTAAAGACTCTTTCTAAACCTTCTGTATCATCAAAATCCTCATCAGTGAGCTCTTTTTCAGTTGTAAGTAAGATGTATCCTTGAGTTTTATAAAGAGTTCCATCTTCCTTACTCCAAGTATTTGAAACAAATAATTTCTTGAGTACTAAACCATATTCTATAGACTGCTGTTTGGTTAGTTCACTTTCTACTATCACTCTAAAAGATTTTTCCATCTCAGAATTATATCTAGGTTTCTCTATATCAGAATCATCTTTATTGAATAAAAAATAAGAACCAACTAATAATAATACTAATATTCCTAAAATAATCAAAATTGTTCCTTTCTTCATATCATTATTAACAAAAATCAATTAATAAACCTTACTAAATAATCAGATGATTTTTTACTTTTCTTAAAAAATAAGCCTCAGCTGAGACTTGAACTCAGGACCTCTTCGTTTTTGGATTGTTCAACAATCTGAACACCTAAAAAATCAATAGATTTTTAAGTTACCAACGAAGTGCTCTAACCAACTGAGCTACTGAGGCATTACACGATGACAATTGTTTATCTACCAATCCGAGCGTGATGCCGAATTGAGGCATGCACAATTATAATTTACAAGAACAAGATTATAAATATTTTCTTACTCCAAACTTCACTTATTCATTGCTTTCAAAAAAAGAAAAACCAGAAGAACTATTAAAAATGCAACACCAATAAATCCAAGAATAACTGAAAGCAAACCAAATAAATTCACATACATCTCTTGTCCTGAAACAGAATATAAAACAAAAGATAAAACAAACAAAATTACAAATAAAATCAAATTCTTCAAAACCAGATTAATCTTTCTCTTACTGGCACGAACTAATCTTTTAGATTTATTAGTGGCTCTAGAAACTCTCTTTTTAGTTGTTTTTCTTTTAGGTTTCTTCACACTCTTTTTTTTAACCATTATTCATCATCCTCTTCTACATAATTTAGAATACAGAGTTTTTAAAGTTTACTTCGGAAGCCAGTCCAACTTCACAATATCTCCAGTTAGTATTTGAAAATTTAGATAAATCTGATTAATCCATATCACATATGATTCAGAAAACTTCTCTATATTCCCTTTTTTAAGCATTGCCAAATCATTGTTGCTGATTATCATTAAAGCACTAATAACAAAAAACATTAAAATGACTACTAAAACCTTCATTTTCTGACTATCCACCCACAGATTCATTAACTCTCCAATCCATACGAACAGCATTGGTTGTTATTGATTTTAAATTTCCGAAAGCAGAACCGAGCCAAGAAAAATAAAGTTTGGTTGCTTTCATCAGTCCTGGAAAAGTTTTAAAGTCTACGTCCTGCCCCCTGATAGTAAAGGTAAAACTAATATATACAAACAATATTAAAGCTATTAAGAATATAGCAAATAATTTATGCCTGAATCTCTTTATTTCTATTATTACCCATATTGCTATGATTAATATAGCTATAACAAAGAGAGTAATTCCAATCACCATAACAAATAGAAGAACAAAAAGTATAAAAAGATTTCTATAGCCCTACCAGGATTCGAACCTGGGTCACGAGAGCCAGAGTCTCGCATACTTGACCGCTGTACTATAGGGCTGTAATTTACCAACAACTAACAGCTATTAAAAACTTACTAATTATTCACACAAAATCCATAATCAATAAATTTAAATATCTATTTAATCTCAATAAAACATGGCAGAAGAAAAAGAAATAGGAGTTGTTTCTAGTTACTTTAGCCATGCTGAAGTAGCTGCTATAAAACTTTCAGGCAAGCTGAAAATAGGGGACAAGATACACATAAGAGGGCACACAACTGACTTTGAACAGGAAATAAAAAGCATACAGATAGAAAGAAAAGACATAAAACAAGCGAAAAAAGGAGACCACATCGGAATAAAAGTTCCTGAAAAAGTAAGACCTAATGACAAAGTTTTCCTAGCAGAATAAATCTAAAGCGAATGATAATCCAACTAGAAGAAGTAACTGATAGTATAATCTCCAAAATTTCTAATAAAATATTTATATACCCAACAGACACTATTTATGGAATTGGAAGCAATGCTAAGAACATTAAAAATGCCGAAAGAATTAGAAAAATCAAAGGAAGAGATAATAAGCCTTTCTCAATAATAGCTCCAAGCATACAGTATATTCTAAAAAATTGTAAAGTAAATAAAGATACTCTAAAAAAATATCTTCCAGGACCCTATACATTGATTCTAAAAAAGAAGGATAAAAATTTCCTAAAACATATTTCAGACACAGAATACATTGGAATAAGAATTCCAAAGCATCCATTTACAAAGCTACTTCAAAAAACAAAAAAGCCAATAATCACAACCTCTGTAAATTTATCAGGGAAAAAACCTGCCAGCAGTATAAAAGAAATAAATAACGAAATTTTAAATCAAGTGGATTTTATAATTGACGCAGGAAAATTGTCAGGAAATCCTTCAATAATAATTAAAGGCAGAAAAAAGATTGAAAGATAACTTTTTATATATCTAATAATAATTTCTATTAATGCCCCTGTAGTCTAGAGGCCAAGGATACCACCCTCTCAAGAAAATAGAGAGAGGTGATCTAATCTCGATGAGAGAGGAGGTCTATGCATCTAAATGCAACCTCATCATCCTTAATTAAAAATTTAGGATGAATTTAGAGAACGGTGGCGACCCGGGTTCAAATCCCGGCGGGGGCATTCCAATAATTTTATAAAACATTACTTACTTATAGGTTTAATAAAAAGAGGTAAAAATGAAATTTAAATTAATTATCCTAATTGGACTTTTTTGTTTTCTTATTGGCAATGTAATTGCTTTAAATGAAGGTTATTGTGTAACAGCAGGAGTATCAGACATTAGCCCAAGTTCAATTGGAATTGGAGAAGAGTTTACAGTAGGAGTGCAAATTGAAAATTGTGGGAATAAAATGCCCGGATATGTTTCTTTTGAATTACTAAATCCTCCAACAGATATTACCATTAAAGAACCTTTAATTATTAATATTTCTAAATTATATTATGGAAATAGCGAGAGATTTATTACTTATCATATGAAGACAACTGAAGATGCTCAACCAGGAACCCATATAATTAAAACAAGGCTATTTTATGGAGAAAAAGAATATTCAATAATAAGAAATTATAATATTACTTTTAATGTAATAGGAGAAGAAGCAGAATTAAGTATCGCTTCTCTTAAAACTAATCCTGTACTCCCAATAGAAGGAGAAACTGTTGAACTAACTCTAAGAATAGAAAATACTGGAGATGGAACTGCAAAATCAGTAAGTGTGTATGCAGACCATCCCTTTCAAGGATTAAAACAATCATTCATTGGTGCACTTGATTCAGATGAAGACGGCCCTGCTGTTTTAACATTTATTGTAGATAAAGCAGGAGAATTTGAATTTCCAGTTACTATTTCATACAAGGATGATTATGGAGATAATGAAATAAAAACAAATGTAAGTCTCAATGTATTAAAGAAAAAATCAAATATTGGAGCAATTATTCTCACAATATTAATAATCATTATTTTTGGATGGGGAATATATTACTTTATTAAAACAAAAAAATCAAAGGATAAAATAATCCAACAATTATTACAAGGAAATAATTTTAATCTAGGAAGATTAAAAGAGACTACTAAAAAAGATTTTAAAAAAGGTCATGAAGGAAAAGAGAAAAGTCGGGAAGAAAAAGAGAAAAAAGAAAAAAGAATAAGGGAATTCAAAAGAGAAATATTAGAAAAATATAAAAAATGAGGAGAAATTGTATTTGGGACTATAGTTCGAATACCCCATACGGATTTTCCACAAAAAAATGATTTACGCACCAAAAAATAAAGAACAAATAGAGAAACTTCTTTCTGATGGAATTTTGGAAGCAAGAGGAAGTAGTGAGTATTGCTCTGGTGCAAAAGATGGGTTAACAAAAGGGATGGGAAATGATAAAAGAAAATCTCAACTTAAGGATTTACAAAGTGGAACAGAAAAAATATTAAAATCTTTGTGGCTTATTAGAGGCGAAGAAATTAACAAGAAAAACAAGAAGGGAATATTAATCGACGATACTTATGCAATAGGATATTTCATAACAGAATTGAAAAATGGAGATTCTGAAATTACTCCTGAAGAGGTTTGTATTTTAGAAAAGATTAATGAAGCTACTAATAAAATAAAGCATGGAACGAATTACCAAACAAATGAGATTAACGGCGTAAGTAAGTTACTAGATAAATTAACTGAAATAATAACTAAAAATAAGGATAATTTATAAATTAGATTATCTTAATCCAATTAACAATGAAAAAAGAAAAGAGGAATATTGGTTGGTGGATTGCAAGCGTATTTTTTTTAATATTTGCATTTCCGATTTTTACAGATACTATCTTTGGAGGCTTGTTGATGATTATTGGCGGAGTTTTAGTTCTCCCACCATTTAATAGGTGGTTAAACCAGAAGTATAATCTAAAAATCGCTACTTGGATTAAAGTTGTGGCATTAATAATAATTTTTGGGGTAGCAATGAATCTCTCTATTTCTAACACATCTACAAATTCTAACACATCTACAAATGAATCTAATAAGCAACAAAATAATATTTGCATCACAAATTGGCAATGTTCTGATTGGTCAGAGTGTAGTTCGGCTGGAAAACAAACAAGAACGTGTGAAGATATGAATGATTGTGAAGCAACTGATAGTAAACCAAACACATCACAATCTTGTACTCCAGAAACAGCTGAAGAGGAAAGACCTCTCACGGCAACAGAGCAAGATGAAATACATAAATTAGCTGTTGAATTAGTGCTTAAAGGATATGGATATTCTGTTATTAGGGTGCAGGATTTATATGATGGTATTTTTGGGGATTATGTATCAGTTGGAATGGTTTCTATTGGAGAAACAGAAACAGACGTGGCAGCACAAGTCGGCGCCGGTCTTGGTGCTTTACATGGAGTGTATCCTGATAAAGAGTATTATTTAGTTTCTTTAAATAATTATGTAAATATTTGTGGTTTTGGAGTTGATGATTATACTATGGAAAGATACCTTGATGGAAGAATGACTGATTTGCAATTGTTAGCATCTATAGATTCTACTTGTGTTCCTGCTGAATAAAACAAAAAATTAAATAAACCTCGACTTCTGAAAGGGAATTCACATAACCTTATAAATTCTTATCTTCTCAAATTATTAATAGAGGTGAAAAATGTTTAACGACGTTAAAGTTGGATTTGTTAGTGCATCAAGTTCTATAAAAAGAGGAAACAAAAAAACTTTAGCATTTATTATTTTTGTTTTAGCTCTTATTTTTATGAATTTAGTGTTTTTGCCTTCAATGATTCAAGGTGTTTCTGGTATGATGACTGGTTTTATGCAAGATTATCGTTATGGAGACATTATTATTGAACCAAGTGGAGATAATCCCTATATAAATAATGCAGATAGTGTATTGCAAAAAGTAAGAGCTGTTCCAGGTGTAAGATCCGCAACAAAACGATTAGATGTTGGAGCTTCTATTCAATATAAACAAAAAGTTGTAGGAGTTACAACTACTGGTTTAATACCTGCTGAAGAAATGGATGTTTCAAGGTATCCTTATATTATCAGCGAGGGAGAATTCTTAGGGAAGTTATCTAGTGATGAAATAATAATTGGCGCTATGATTGCAGGCACAAGTTTTGGATCAGAAATATATGATAATTTAGGTGAGGTAAAGGCAGGCTCGCTTGTTGATGTAACATACAGCAATGGAGTAAAGAAAACCTATAAAGTTAAAGGCATCATGGAAGCCACATTTGAACTTATTGACCTCAATGCTTTAGTTCATTATAAAGAAATTGAATCAGTATATGAATTAGAAGGAAGCAAGGCAACTAGCGTTGTTGTAAGAATTGATAATCCGGGAGAAGAAGATAAAATAAAAGATAAAATAATTAGTGCTGGTGTTAATGAAAAGGTTTTTACATGGGGAGAAAAAGCAGATTCCTTACTCAGACAGGCAATGCAAAGTATAAGCATGATAGATGTTGTCTCAAAATATGTTAGTTTGATTATAGGGGCTGCATTAATTTTGATTATCATTTATATTAATGTCTTAAACAGAAAAAGAGAAATAGGTATTTTAAAAGCAGTGGGTATATCTCCTCTTTCAATAGTAATATCCTACGCATTTATTAGCATGTTCTATGTATCAATGGGGATACTTGCAGGATTGGTTTTGTATTTTGCATTTATGTTTTATTTTATGGCAAATCCTGTGGTATTTTACGAGAATATAAAACTTATTCCTGAAATTAAAATAGGATTGATAATTAATAGTATTTTTACAATGCTTATCATGTCAGTTATTGCAGGAGTACTTCCTGCTTGGAGAGTTTCAAAAGAGAGTATATTAAAAGCAATTTGGGGGAGATAAAATGGATGAAAAAACAATAATCAAAATCAAGAATTTGAAAAGATATTATAAAACAGGAGAAGTTGTAGTTAAAGCTCTGAATGGTGTTTCATTTGAAATAAAAAGGGGGGAGTTTATTGCTATTATGGGTGCAAGTGGAAGTGGGAAAACTACAATGTTAAGGATTCTTGGGTTGCTTGACAAACCAACTAAGGGAGAATATACTATTAACAACCTCAATGTAGTTGATTTGCCAGAAGAAGAAAGAAGTTATTATAGATTAACACAGTTAGGTTATGTATTCCAAGATTATGCATTAATTAATGAAATGAGTGCAGCGGAAAATGTTTATATCTTATCCCTTATGGAAGGGAAATCAAAAAAAGAATCTCTTATTACTGCCAAAGAGGCATTAGAAAAAGTTGAATTAGGGGACAAATTAAACAGAATTCCAGACCAGCTTTCTGGTGGAGAAAAACAAAGAATTGCTGTTGCCAGAGCAATAGCCAAGAAGCCAAAAATCCTGTTTGCAGATGAACCTTGTGCAAATCTCGATACCCACACATCTGAACAAGTCTTAGAAGTTTTAAAAAGACTCAATAAAAAGTTTGGACAAACAATTGTGATGGTTACTCATGAACCATGGCATACTAAATATGTTTCAAGAATTATAAAATTAAAAGACGGTTTGATTGTGGGTGATAAAAAATTAAAGGGATAATTAAACTTACGGCGTGGGCGTTTTAAAATCCAATAAGTATATAGAACCAGAAAAGAAAAACAACTATGTGTCTAATTATTCTAACAGGCATTATTTCTAAAAAGAAATGTTTTGGATTCATTTTAAAAATACCTGCTAATGTTGGGAGATAGGGAATTGGAGAAATAGCCGTGATTAGCATTGCAGGCCTTCCATATTTTTTAAACAGAGCTTTGTATTCCCTTACATTTTTTTTATTAAAATATTTCATAATCTTTTCTCCAGAGAAATAACCCAAATAAAAATAAAGAATATTCCCCATTATTGCAGATGAGATAAATAATAAAAGAATGGGCCAAGGATTAAAAGCATTCATTGTTAGTATTGCTGCAACAACAACACTGGGTCCTATAAAAACCGGCGCACCCTCTAAAATAATCACAAAAAATACCATTGCGATTAATCCACCTGTTATTATTAATCTTGTAACTTCTTGATCTAGAATTTTATAGTTAATTATGCTCCATATGAAAGCAAAAACAATTAATAGATTTAATGCCCAGACTGAAAATCTTATCACCTTTTTTTTGTTCATGTATAAGAAGTTAATTTAAATTATTTAAACTTACTTATTAAATGGTATCAAAGTAGTTCTGTTCGGTGTGGGCGCAACCCCCATATAACCTATTTGCTTCTTTAAAAAATGAAAAGAAAAACATGGAAACTCGGATTTTTAGGTTTTTTAGGATTTCTTGGAATCCTAGGATTTAGTAATGGAAGTAAGTGGAACTTGCTTTTGTTTCTTCACTTCTTATGGTTTCTGCACTTTTTAGATTTAAAGAAAAAGAAGTAATTTGTTCAACTTTAACTTCAAAATCTGGAGGGGCATTTCTCCTCACAATATTTATAAAATGTCTTTCTTTCTTTAAAACATAAAGTGGTGATAAAATGGTGTGGTTAGAAGTTGAAACTAAAGTCAGAATTAATAATGTAAATAGACTAAGAAAGAAGATTCAGAGAATTGCAAGACTGAAAAAAAAAGAAACGAGAGTTGATGATTATTTTGCACTTAAAAGAAAATTCCGTCGTCATGCTTATCCAAAAAAAGCATTTAGAATTAGAAAGAAACCAGACAAATTTGAAATTAATTTTAAGAAATGGTTGAAAAAATATTGGGATAAAGATGTTATTGTCAAGCAGGAATTTGAGTTTTCTCTAAAGAATCAAGAGCATGTTGATGATTTGCTTGCATTATTCAAAGATTTAGGGTTTACCCAATGGATAAGAAAGCATAAAACTTCTGAGAGTTATGTCCACAAAAAAGATAGAAGAATTATAATAGAGATAAACAAGGTTAAACATTTGGGTTATTTCATGGAAATAGAATATCTCTGTCAAAAAAATGAAATGGAAAAAGCAAAGAGAAAAATTAGAGAAGTTCTAAAAGAATTAGAAATAAAACCAGGGCAAATAGATAATACTGGCTACACCAAAATGCTGTGGAATAAAGGAATTAAAGATAAGAAGTATTTCTTGAAATGAAAAAATACATCATAAAAAAAGGTGATAAGTATTGGCCAAGCAAAGAAATGAAAAAAATTGCTTGGATTAAAGATAAAAAAATTTACAAAGAGGCTGACAAAAATCCTATTAAATTCTGGGAGAAATTAGCAAAAGAAGGAATTCAATGGGAAGAGCCTTGGAAAAAAACATATGAAGAAAAACTTCCACATTTCAAATGGTTTGTTAATGGAAAACTAAACTTCTCAGCAAACTGCCTTGACAGGCATTTAGAAAAAAATGCAAACAAAACTGCTTTAATATGGATTCCCGAACCTACAAAAGAAAAAGCAATCAAACTAACTTATAGAGAACTCTATGAAAAAGTAAATAAATTTGCAAATGTCCTTAAAAAATTAGGTGTAAAAAAAGGAGATGTTGTTGGGATTTATCTACCTTTGATCCCAGAAGCATTAATTTCAATGCTGGCTTGTGCAAGAATCGGTGCAATTCATTCTGTTGTTTTCTCTGCTTTTGCAACAGATGCATTAAAAACAAGGTTATTAGACGGAAAATCCAAAATTCTAATTAGCGCAGATGGATATTACAGAAGAGGAAAGATAGAGAACCTAAAAGAGAAAGTAGATGAAGCAATTAAAAAAACAAAAGTAAAAAAAATTATTATGGTAAACAGAATCAAGAAAAGCAAAAAATACAGAGGCAAATACCTGTCATTTGAAAAAGAAATAGAAAAAGCAGATTCTTACTGCAAGCCAGAGATTATGAAATCAGAAGATATTTTATTTATACTTTACACTTCTGGAACAACTGGAAAACCAAAGGGAATTGTTCATGATACAGGAGGATATGCTGTGCAAGCTTACTGGACAACTAAATGGGATTTTAATTTGCACGAGGATGATATTATATGGTGCACTGCTGACATCGGTTGGATAACAGGGCACACTTATTCTTTTTATGGCCCATTATTAACAGGAAACACAACTCTAATTTATGAAGGTGCTTTTGACTTCCCAAACCCAAACAGGCCCTGGAAAATTGTTGAAAAAAACAAAGTAACAGTATTTTATACAGCACCGACTGCGATTAGAATGTTCATGAAATGTGATGATAAATACCTCAAAGGACATAAGTTAAACAGCCTGAAAATTTTAGGAACTGTTGGTGAACCAATAGACAAAGATGCATGGAATTGGTATTTCAAAAAAATAGGGAAATCAAGATGCCCTGTGATTGATACATGGTGGCAGACAGAAACAGGAGGAACATTGATAAATGCCCTTCCAGGAATAGGCCCGTTTGTTCCGACTGTTGCTGGAAATAGTTTTCCTGGCACAAGGCATGTTATTGTTAATGAAAAAGGAAAGAAAATAAAAAAAGGAAAAACAGGATTTTTGGCTCAATTAAGTCCATTTGCTCCAGGCCTGCTTCATGGAATTTACAGAAATGATAAAAAATACAAAGAAACTTACTGGAAGAGATTCAAAAACAAATATGACACCAGCGACGGTGCTTTTGTGAAGAATGAATTATTTAGAATAAGTGGGAGAACAGATGATGTTATGAAAGTTGCAGGACATAGATTATCAACAGCAGAATTAGAAAATGTAATTAACGAGAGCAGCATAATAAACGAATCTGCAGTTGTTCCAATTTCTGACAAAATCAAAGGGCAGGTTCCAATAGCATTTGTTGTTTTAAGGAAGGGTAATCCCTCTAAAGCTCTTGAAAGAGAACTTATAAAAAATGTTGACGAAAAAATAGGGCCTATTGCAAAACCTGCAAGAATATATTTTGTTGAAGAACTTCCAAAAACTCGCTCAGGAAAAATCATGAGAAGAATTTTAAAAGACATTCTAGATAAAGAAGAACCCAAAGGTTTAACAACTTTAGTTAATCCTGAATCTGTTGAGGAAATAAAGAGGATTATTGAAGAAAACACTAAATCATAAAATTTCTAAGATGAAAAAATCTGAAAAAATAAATTCAGTAATAAAAATCCTGGAAAAGCATTTTTACTTTAAAGAAAGAACTACTTTGAATAAAATGAGGAAGAAGCCAAATGCTTTTAGAATTTTAATCTCTTGTTTATTATCTCTAAGAACCCAGGATAAAAACACAGAAAAAGCGTCAAAAAAACTTTTTGCTGTTGCTGATACTCCCAAAAAGATAGCTGAATTGCCAACAAAGAAATTAGAAAAATTGATTTTTTCTTCAGGACATTACAAAAAGAAAGCAAAAACATTAAAACATGTTTCAAAAGTCCTAATTAAGAATTACAATGGAAAAGTTCCTGACACAAAAAAAGAGCTCTTGGAAATAAAAGGAATTGGTCCAAAAACAGCGAATATAGTCTTGGGATTTGCATTTGATAAGCCTGTTCTTCCAATTGACACTCATTGTCACAGAATTCCAAACAGGCTTGGATGGATTAAAACAAAAAAACCTGAACAAACAGAAAAAGAACTTGAGAAGATAATTCCAAAAAGATACTGGAAAGAATTTAATGGTGTTTTTGTTTTATTTGGAAAAACAACCTGCCAGCCGGTCTCTCCATGGTGCAGTAAGTGCCCTATAAAAAGATATTGTAAAAGAGTTGGGGTTAAAAGAAGCAGATAAAAACCCCAAACTTTTTAAATCAATTTTTTCTTTCTCAAATATGAAACGTTCAAGCCGTAGATGGAAGAAAAAAAAGCAGATGCGTTGGAAATGGCAACGTAAAAGACTTAGGAAAGAAAAGCGTAAGCGTAAACTGCGAAGAGCTAGAAGCAAGTAATTCTAAACATATTATCTAATACAATAATCTATAAAAATGAAGGGAATATTATTAGGAAATGACTTTCGTAGACTATGTTCATGATTTATTCAAAAAATATTATGAAGGTAAAAGAAATAGAAAAGATGTTAGTTTATTAAGAAGTGCAATAAATGAACTTGTTCTGACGGGAGAGCAGATTATGGAATCTGGAATAACAGATGTTTCAGAAATTTATGAAGAGGCAAATGAAGAGGTTGAAGAATTAAAAGATAAAATAGAAATGAGAAAAAGAGTTTATCAAACCTTAAAAGAATCTTATCAAGAATTGAAATCAACTCAACAAGAAGAAAATCTGAAATCTACTCCAAAAGAAAGTCATTCTAATTACAAATTAAGTGCAATAGAAAGAATAATTCGGGGAAGGAACGGTCCTTTTATTGATGAAATACGTGAAGTGATTAAATAAAATGCTTCTCAACAATAATAATATTTATAAGCAATTTCAATTCTAATATTTCATGGCAAGCGAAATCTGGACAGAGAAATTCAGGCCTTCTCAATTCCCAGAAGTTGTTGGACAGAATGATATTGTAAAAAGAATTGAAGCGCTGACAAACTCATTGAACATTCCCCACCTATTACTCGCAGGACCAGCAGGAACAGGAAAATCAACTTTAGCGTTAATAGTAATAAAAGAGCTTTTCAAAGAAAATTGGGAAAAGAACTTTCTTGAATTAAATGCTTCTGATGAAAGAGGAATTAATGTTGTAAGAGAAAAAGTAAAAAACTTCGCAAGAACTAAATCTCTGGGAAATGTGGATTTTAAAATAATCTTCTTGGATGAAGCTGATGCACTGACGCCTGAAGCACAGCAGGCACTAAGAAGAATCATGGAAAATTATTCAGCAACATGCAGATTTATCTTATCCTGTAATTATTCGAGCAAAATCATTGACCCAATCCAATCAAGATGCGCAATTTTCAGATTAAAACTTTTAGAAAAAAAAGATATTGAAAAAGTAATCCAAAAAATTGCAGAAAG
>CAZHRM010000001.1:8601-40030 GCA_964534855.1 Candidatus Woesearchaeota archaeon | reverse complement strand
TCATGACAAATAAAAAACTTATCATGCCCGATAACAAGCTCCGCCAGCCAATAGTGACATTCTGCGGGCACGTAGACCATGGAAAGACATCAATTTTAGATTGTATTAGAGACAGCTCTGTCCAAGAAACTGAGATGGGGAGAATAACACAAAAGATTTCATTTACATCATATCCAATAAAACAACTTAAAAAAATTTATCCTTTAATAGAAAAATCAGGAATAAAACTAAGAATTCCAGGATTCCTGTTTATTGACACACCAGGACACGCAGCCTTCACGAATTTAAGAAAACGTGGAGGAAGCTTGGCAGACTTGGCAGTTCTTGTAATAGATATAAACGAAGGCATAAAACCACAGACACTCGAAGTAATTCAAATTCTAAAATTAAACAAAACACCTTTTTTAATAGCACTAAACAAAATAGACAATATCTCTGGCTGGAGAAAATCAGACGAGAATTTACAAAAAAGCATTGAATCACAGCCCCAAAACATAAAACAAATCTTCGACGAAAGATATTACACTCTGGTCGGTTCTTTAAACAGCCACGGTTTTAATGCTGAACTATTTTACAAAATAGATGACTTCACAAAAAAAGTAGCGTTAGTTCCGTGCTCTGCAAAAACAAAAGAGGGTATTCCTGAATTAATAATGATGCTCTGTGGATTAAGTCAAAAATATCTGGAAAACAGATTGACATTGAGCAAAGAAGCCAAAGGAGTCATACTTGAAATAAAAAAAGAGAAAACAACAAACTATATTGAATCAATATTATACGACGGTGAATTGTCAAAAACTGATGAAATAGCAGTCGCAAGTTTTGATGAGCCAATAATAACAAAAATAAGAATTCTTGAAGAAATAGAACCTCTAAAATCAAAATTCAAGCCCAAGAACAATGTCCAAGCATCAACAGGATTAAGAATGCAACTTGTAGAAAAAGCAGACATACTTCCAGGCATGCCTTTTGTAGCTTACAAGGGAAACAAAGAAAAAATAAAAGAAATGTTCAAAAAAGAAATCTCTGAAAACATCCAGACGCAAAAACAGGGCATCATTGCCAAGGCAGACTCGCTAGGAAGTTTAGAAGCTCTTCTTGTTTTATTAAAACAAAACAACATATCTGTTGTAAAGGCAGGAATTGGAAGCATAAACAAAACAGACATAACCTCTGCAAAGGCAAACCTTGAAATAAATGAATTAGATGCTATGATTATTGGATTTAATGTTGAAGATGATGATGAAATCAAAGAAATCAGCAAGGGAAAAATTAAAATAATAACAGACAAGGTAATCTACAAACTTATTGAAAACATAATCGAGTTTAGAATAGAGAAAAGAAAAGAAATAGAAAAGAAAAGACTCATGGGATTGACGACTTTGTGCAAATTGAAAATCCTCCACCAGTATTTTTTCAGAAATACAAAGCCTGCAATTTTTGGAGTTAGAGTAGAAGGAGGAAAAATAATTCCAGAATTAAATCTGATAGACAACAAGGGAGAAAAAATAGGGCACATAAAAAATATCCAGTCAGAAAATAAATCAGTTAGAGAAGCAACAGAAAACATGGAAGTTGCGGTGTCAATCCCAGGAGCTAATTTTGAAAGACAGTTAAAAGACAAAGAATTCCTCTATTCAGATATTTCAGTATCTCAATTTAAAAACTTCAAGAAAAACAAGGATTTACTGTCTGAAAATGAAAAAAAAATATTAATGGAAATTTCTGAGATAAAAAGGCAGGAAAAGAATGGTTGGGGAATTTAAACAAAAGATATAAATAATATATTAACATCTAATTCATATGGATAATAGTTACAGGGCTGCAAGGCGATTTGAAATGATGTTCCCAAATATTGCTTATCAAGAACATTTAAGATCTACAGATCCTGAAAGGTATGAGCAACATATGAATAACCTTAGAAGCGAACCTATTGATACAGAGGACTCTGAACTAATAGCGATTATAGTTTATGACCCTAAGAGTAGAAAAATAAGAATTGAAAAACCCAAAGAAGAATAAACCTCTCCAAAACTCTAAATTTAAAAATCTCATTCTCTTTTATTTTCCATGTATACATTAAGGAGGCATAAGATTTCTCTGATAGGCAGAATAGGATTAGTTGGATTATTGTCAAGTTTCGCTATAGCAGCAGTAACAACAATATGGGCCATATATCTGGATTCTTTTGTTAAAAACGCAGCATATGTCGGATTTATAACTTCATTTTTTACAATCATAGGAATATGTTCCTATATTTTTTTAATTCCATTGGTAGAAAAAAGCAATAAATCCAGATTATATTCTCTTGTGATACTGATTTATATTGTCTCTTATATTTTATTTGCATTACTTCCTCATATTTATGTCATAATAATTTTAGGGGCAATAATTGCTGTAATAGCAAGTCTTAAGATAACTTTATTTGGAATAATTGTAAGGGACAAAACAAAAGATGATTGTATGTCAAAAAATGAGGGAATAATTTACACTCTCTTGAATATCTCATGGCTGATAGCGCCGATACTGGCAGGGTTCATCTCTAATAAATATGGCATGCGTTCAGTTTTCTTTTTCGGTGCAATAATATTCACGCTAACGTTTATATTTTTCAAATTATTTAGAATTCAGGATAACAGAAAAACCAAAAAAATTGACAGAAATCCATTAAAACCCCTCTTAAACTTCTTTAAGAAAAAAGAGAGAATCTATACTTATTTCTTAGGAGGAGGTGTAAATTTCTGGTGGGTTTTAATATATCTTTATATACCACTATATATCTTTGAATCTGGTTTCAATGAAAAACTTATAGGATACTTTCTCGGAGCAGTTATAATTCCATTAATTTTCACAGAATATTATTTTGCTAAATTAGCTGGGAAAGAAGGTTTTAGAAAAATATTTGTGATAGGCTATTTTATTCTAGGAATATCTGCGTTATCTATTTTTTTTATACCTAACATGTATTTGATATTATTAGTATTAGTTTTGGCAAGTTTTGGTGCAGGGATGTTAGAGCCAACAACAGAAGCGTATTTTTTTGATGTTATTAACAAAAACCAGAGGGACAAGTTCTACGGCCCTTATAACACAACAATTGATTTGAACGCTTTTTTAGGCACATTACTATCAGCAACAATTTTATTATTATTACCCTTTAAATTTATTTTTATTTTATTCAGTATAGCAATGTTCACATTCGCACTAATGTCTTTTAGGATTAAGAATGTTATTGAAAGTAGAAGAATAAAAAAGCAAAACTCTTAAAAACCAATTCTCCAATTAATTAATATGTTCAAAATAAACATTTCAGAAAAAACAGGGAAGACCTATCATTTGGAAGCAGAAGCAAAAGAATTAATAGAAAAAAAACTCCATGACAAGATAGATGGAAAAGATATTTCTCAGGATTTAGTTGGTTATGAATTTGAAATAACAGGAGCAAGCGACAAGGCAGGATTCACAGTAATGGAAAATGTAGAAGGAATTGGATTAAAAAAAGTTTTATTAAGTTATGAGAAAGGAATGAAAAAAAAGCCGAGAAAAGAAGGAAAAAAGAAATTATCGAAAAACAGGCCAAAAGGATTAAGATTAAGAAAAACAGTAAGAGGTAAAATTATTTCCAAAGCAATTTCCCAGATTAATCTTAAAGTTCTCAAGGAAGGAGAAAAGAAACTTACAGATATTTTTCCTGAACAGTGCAAACTAAAAACAGAGGAGAAATCAGAAGAAGTTAAGAAAGAATAAACCCAAAAACCTTTTAATTATTAGTTCTTAAGGGAACTTTTCTAATTCTTGTTAAATGCCCCCGTCTTGCTCCTTCATTTAAAACCCTTTCTCTTTCAAGCATCCATTTTCTAACTTGTTCCTCATGAGGCTTCCAATTATAATCCCTTAAACCCTTCATTACAGACTCAGGCAAAAAGAATAATCCAAATGAATCTAAAGTTTGAAATTTAAATAAAGACCCTCTCTTAAAAGTTTCATAATTTTGTCCAACATTCTTAACATAATTTAGTGCATTAGCATTTATACTAAAAATAGCTCCTTTACAAATTTCTGCTTCAATAAAATGATTCACATTCAAAAGAGGAAAAGCACAATTCACAGCAAACTTTTTTACATTAGAAATAACATCTTCATTAGGGATATCAAAATCTCTCTGACCCCTTTCGTTCCTGTAATAATCAAGTGTTTCTAAAATTTCTTTTTTAGTATCTCCAATGAAACGACTCCATGAATTTGGGATATTATAATCAAAATAAGTCATGTGAATACAATAAAAATTCTGTTTAAAACAATTACTATCTTCAAATGTATATATCAAAAACCTTTTAATCTCCCTTTTTCTAAGATTTCTATGACACAAATTCCAGAATTAAATGTAGGAGTTGTTGGACACATAGATCACGGAAAAACAACATTACTCAGCAGGCTCACTGGAAAGTTCACAGACACACATTCTGAAGAATTAAAAAGAGGAATCACAATCAAACTAGGTTATGCAGATATCACTATTTTCAAATGTGGAAATCAATTTACCAACCAAGAAATAAAAGGAAAAAAATGCGAACCAATTAGGTATATTAGTTTCATAGACGCACCTGGACACGAGATGCTCATGGCAACAATGCTCTCTGGAGCTGCAATCATCGAAGCTGCTATTCTAGTGATTGCTGCAAATGAAGGTATAAAACCTCAAACAAAAGAGCATTTAATGGCACTGCAATCAAAGAAAATAAAAAACATAATCATAGTCCAAAATAAAATAGATTTAGTAAGCAAAGAAAAAGCATTAAAGAATTATGAAGAAATTAAAAAATTCATCAAAGGAACTTTAATAGAAAATGCTCCAATAATTCCTGTATCATCACAACAAGGTATCAATATAGACAAGCTATTAGAAGAACTTTGCAAGTTGGAAATACCTAAGCAGCAAGTAGATGCAGAACCAATTTTCTTAATAGCAAGAAGTTTTGATGTGAATAAACCAGGAACAACAATAAACAAGTTAAACGGTGGGGTACTGGGGGGAATTTTAAAAAGAGGGAAACTAAAAGTAGGAGGGGAAATTGAAATAAAACCTGGTTTAAGTATTAAAAAAGCAAATCAAAAAATTTATCAAACTTTAACAACAAAAATTCTTTCATTGCATAAAGGAAAAAGTTCACAAAAAGAAGTCTCTCCAGGTGCAAGCATTTCTATTGAAACAGCATTAGATCCTTTTCTAACAAAAACAGATTCTCTAACAGGTTGTATGGTTGGATTAAAGGGGAAGTTGCCTGAAATTAGTCACGATGTCAAAATAAAAACAGAATTATTCAAGAAAGTTTTAGGAAGCGAGGAGCAGAAAAATGTTGAGCCATTCAAAACAAAAGAGATGTTGATGCTAAGTGTTAATACAACAATCACAGTCGGAACAGTTGAAGAAATAAAAAATGATGAAATTAAATTAAGTTTAAATATTCCAATAATAGCATTAAAGGGCGATAACGTAGGTATAGCAAGAAACCTCGACGGGCATTGGAGGTTGATTGGTTGGGGCGAGATTATTAATTGAAAATGGAAAAGATAATTTGGACACCTTGCTTATATGGAAAATCTGATTTTAAAATCTATTTAGACAAAAATTTTGCAAAGGAAATGATACAATCCAAAATTCCGATTGAAAGACAAACAAATATGAACAAGTTAGCAAATGAAGAATTAAAGAGATTGGAAACAAATTGGCTAAATCCTTATAACTTTTATGAAGATTCTTGTTTAATAACTCAAATTTATATTGGTCAAGATGGAGTTTGGTTGTCCACAAATCGTCAAGTAATAGATAATTTATTAAAAGAAGAAAAATTTTTTGAACCTATTGAATATAATTCACACAATACAGACACCACAAAACAAGCTTATGTTTTAATTAAACTATTTAACAAATGGATTGATTATTCAGACGCTCTCAAAGCAAAATAATTCAAGAAAAGTTTTATAAACTAAATTTCGTTATATTTTCTATGAAAAAGATATTAGTTTTCGGGGTGATAGCATTATTTCTAGTTAGTTTTGCATCAGCTGCTTCTATAACTGGGGGAACAATTGATGATGAAAATTCAACAGAATCAAATAAAATCTGCTGTCACATTTATGGCTTAGGAAACATGATGAAAAAAGTAAATAGCAAATATCAATGGATGGAAGAAAGTGAGTGTGTTGTTCCTGAAAATTTTGTTGGAGGGGGTCGTGAAATAATAGATGATAATTATTGTCAAAATAAAGCACAAATTCAAGCAAAAACTCTAACAAAAACACAGATACAAAAAATAACAAATGCAGAAAACAGGTTAAGAATTCAATCTCAAGGAGTTGAATGCCCAGAAAATTGCACTTGCACTGGTTCTGTAACAAAATGCCAATTAGAAAGTGGGAGAGAAATGACAGTAAGAGCAGGAAATTCTGGAAACATGATTGTTCAAGTTAAAGGAGTAAATGCTTCAACAAAAGTCACATTATACAAGTCAGAAGGAAAAGTTTATGGAGTCTTCAAAAACAATGAGACAAAAATTATTAATGTCCTTCCTGACGAAGTAAAAGAAAGAATAAAAGAAAGAATAAGGGCAAGATTAGAAAGTCACAACATAACTCTTGACGAAGATGGAATTTATCAAGTTCAAGTAAAAAAACAAGCAAGACTCTTTGGATTGTTCCATGTAAGAGAAAGGGTAAGAATACATGTTGACTCTGAAACAGGTAATATAATCAAAACAAAAACCTCTTGGTGGGGATTTCTGGCTAGAGATGTTGAAGAAACAGCTGAAGAAGAATAAACTTTATAACCTCTACTCTTTCTAATCATTTATGGCAAAAATATATTCTTACTCAAGGTTGAATACTTTTAAACAATGTCCTCTTAAATTCAAGTATAGATACATTGACAAAATAATTCCTCAAATAAAAATTATTGAGTCTCACCTCGGAAGCACAGTTCACAGCACACTGGAATGGATTTATACACAAGTAAAAAACAACAGAATTCCTACAATAGATGAAACAATTATTTATTATTCTACAAAATGGGAAGAAAACTACAAACCAGAAATGGTAATTGTAAAAAAATTATTAACAGCAAGAGATTATTTCAACAATGGAATTAGATTTATTCTTGACTACTACACAAAAAACCACCCTTTCGACGACAACACCCTTGAATTAGAAAAAAGAATAATCATTGATTTAGATGAATTAGGAGAATATAAACTTCAGGGATTTATTGATAGATTAGTTCATAACTTAGAAAAAGGAGAATATGAGGTTCATGACTACAAAACAGCAAACAACCTGCCTAGACAAGAAGAAGTAGACAACAACACTCAACTTCCATTATATGCAATTGCAATTAAGGAATTATTTGGGGAGGATAAAGAAGTCCTTCTAATATGGCATTATTTAGCATATAACAAGAAAATCTATTCAAGACGAAACAACGAACAATTAAAACAGCTTAGAAAAGAAACTCTCGAATTAATCAAAAAAATAGAATCCACAACAGAATTTCCTGCAAACAAGACGATTCTCTGTGATTGGTGTGAATATAGGGATGTTTGTGATGGTTGGAAGGAATAGGAAAGCTGGGTGTTTGGTGATTAGAATATAGAACTATCGACTGGATAAACAATTCTTTTCTCTAACTTGAAAAGCACTCTTGTTCCAAATATCTTTCTAAAAACAATCCCTTTATATTTTATCTTTATCTCTAATCCAATTTTCTCATCAGAAGGTGCCTCAATTGAGAAAGTGGTATCTTGTCCTTTAGCAAGAATAGCTTTTTGGTTTAATTTTTTCTTATTATGAGGGTTAGAAAATTTTTCTCCTGGTTCCTCACATTCTAAGAACATTGTCTCGTAAGACAATAATTGTGCAGGAGTATTACCAGAATTTTTAATTTGAAAAACAAATTGGGTTCCCCCTCCTTTTAATGGCAAACTTACATCTTTTTCTATTGTAAGATACGGCCGATTCTTTACTTCATAATCTCTTTGTGATAATTTAAAAGAATAGTAGATAAAATAAGCGTAAACTCCTGTTATTACCACAAGGATTATTGTTACTATTACCAATAATAAAGGAGCATATTCATTTAAAATTAAAAGCAAATCACTAAAGTTCATTCATCTCAAAAAAATAAATGATTTTTAATTATTATTGTGCTAAAAAGTTCATTTCTTCCAAATTATATGTCCATTAATATCGTATTTTTCATAAGTTTCCAGAATATCTTCACAGAATTTCATCAATTCCTTATTATTTTCTTTCTTTGCCAATTCATACAAACGAATAAACATTTTCTTTCCTGTTTCAGTTTGTTTAAGACATTTCTTTATAAAATTATGCTGAGCACAAAGAGTCTGTCCGTTTTCAATCGTGGCTTTCCCACCAAGATATTTTGGTTTGATGTGGTCTACATGCAATTCAACACCTTCTTTTTTACCTCTTCCACAAATTACACATCTATAATTGTCTCTCTTTAATATTGCCGTCTTTTGCTCTGGAGTAAATTCTTCCAATTTTTTCTCCTTCACTGCTTTTGGGTCATATCTATAAATCCCTTTTTTAACTTTAATTAAAAAACCACTTTCATGCAAATTTCTAATTGACCGCCAAGTATCTCTCGGCTTTTTGTTATAAAATTTTAGATATTCTTCTTCAACCCAATCTACAACAGGACCATGAGACATATCTTTGTTTGGATTTGCCTTGAAGAATTCTATTAACAAATCTCTAATTGTCTTTTTCTTTTCCATTTTAAGATAAAACTCTTTGGTTTATTTTAGCTTCTGTCTTTAGACGTTTTATTGCTAAATCACAATAATCTTTATCTATTTCAACTCCAATTCCCTTGCGATTGTTAAGATACGCAGCAACAAGAGTTGTTCCACTTCCAAGAAAAGGATCAAAAATTACATCCCCGACATAACTAAATAATTTTATGCATCGAAGGGGTAATTCAATTGGAAAAGGTGTTGGATGACCAATTCTTTTTTTACTTTCTCCGTTAAATGTCCATAACCCATTTGTCCATTCTATAAATTCTCGTTTTGAGATATCAGAATTTTTTTTATTATTTTTTTTCCATTTATTTTTATACAAAACAACAATTAATTCTACCGGTGCAATCACATAAGGAGCAGATGCACTAAGCCAAGAACCCCATGCAGTTCTTCTTGAAATATTCCCCTCATTCCATATTATAGTAGAATGATATTTGAATCCTACATTTTTTGCGATGGTTGTCAAATCTGCCCCAACACTTTGTTGCCCTCCTTTATTTTTATCCAAAGGAACATTCAAACAAATTCTACCATCATCTTTTAACAAATCAAAACATTTGGATAACCATTTATGACTAAATTCCAAATATTTTTTATAAGATACTTGATCATTATGCGAATTATATTTTATATCAACATTATAAGGGGGAGAAGTGATTATTAAATCTACTGAATTTTTAGGGATGAAATCAAACTTTAAAATGTCCTGTTTTAAAATGGAAATATCTTTGAACTTAAAATAAGGCTCTTTATTTTTTAGTATTGGCATGGTTTTTATTTTATAATCTATTTGAATTCCCTCTTCTTTTTTATCTAAAGCCAATTGCATTTTTCCTCTATTTTATTAACAAAATTGAACTATATAAGATTTTCTCACTCCCCATCCCCACCATTAATCACCTCTTCCTGAACCTTAATCAAATCAGTAACATAATCCCCTTGCTGAAGTTTAACAATTCTGACACCTTGTGCAGCACGCCCCATTACACGGATATTTTTCAGAGAGGTTCTTATAACAATTCCTTTTGCAGTTGTAATTATTATACCATCATTACTATTAACAGAAATAGTTGCTACAACATCTCCTGTTTTTTCAGAGATTTTCAAATTAATCACTCCTTTTCCAGCCCTCGCTGTTTTTCTATAATCCTTGACAGCAGTTCTCTTTCCATAACCTTTCTTGGTAATAGTTAAAACTGCCTGAGTATCCAAAACCTCTAAACTAACAACTTCATCACCTGGAACTTCTTGTTTACTCTCGCGTGCTGAAGTTTCAGGGACAGAAACCTTCTTAGTTTCTGTATCTTTATTCATTTTTATTCCAGTAACACCATAACTTGCTCTTCCCATTGCTCTAATATCATCACTGCTAAACCGAATCGCCTTCCCCTTTTTTGTTGAAAGAGCTACTTCCTGTCCTTTTTTAACAAGCTCCACACCAATTAAGATATCTGAATTATCGGCAGGAAGATTAATCGCCCTAACTCCTGAAGCTCTTGGTTTTGAAAAATTATTCAAGGAAATTTTTTTAACCTGTCCTTTTTTCGTCGCCATAAACAAGTAATCATCAAAATTTTTCACTGAAATAACATTAGTCACTTTTTCGTCTTTCAAATTCAACAGATTAATTATTGCCTTGCCCTTGCTGTATCTTTCTGCAAAAGGAATATCATAAGCCTTTAACCACAAGACTCTTCCCCTTGTTGTAAAGAACATTAAATAGTCATGAGTCGAGCAGGTAATTAGCTGTTTGACAAAATCTCCTGTTGCCAAATTGCTTCCAATCACACCTTTTCCTCCTCTTCTCTGCTCTCTATAAGTTTTTACATCCATTCTCTTGCAATAACCTTTTTCTGTAATAGTTACCACAACCTCTTTCTTTTGCACTAAGTCCTTCTCGGAAATTTCAGTTATTCTTTGCAACACACGAGTTCTCCTGTTATCACCATATTTGTTCTTCAATTCATTAACTTCTTTTACAATTATTTTTAGAACCTCCCTAATATCGCCCAAAATCTTTTCAAACTCTGCAATTTTCTGCTTCAAATCTTTCTGTTCTTTTTCTAATTTGTTTTTTTCCAAAGCAGTTAATTGTTGAAGTTTTGTTTCTAAAACAGATTGTGCTTGTTTTCTGCTTAATTTAAATTTTTTTATCAAACCTTCCAAAGCTTCTGTAGCATTTTTAGATTTTTTAATCAAACTAATAACATTGTCAATATCTTTCAAAGCTATTAAAAGCCCGTCGACAATCTCCTGTCTCTCTCTTGCTTTTTTCAGTTCAAATTTTGTTCTGTTAGTTACTATTAGTTTCCTATGCTTAACATACTCTACAATCACATCCTTTAAACCCAAAACTCTCGGCTGTCCTCCAACTAAAGCGAGAAAATTAACACTAAAAGAATCTTGAAGCCGGGTATATTTATACAGAGCATTAGTCACAAATTTAGAATTTGTCTCTTTCTTCAATTCAACAACAATCCTTATTTTTCCTTTTGAAGATTCGTCCCTCAAATCAGAAATATTTTTGAGTTTTTTAGTTTGAATTAAATTAGCAATTTGTGTAACTAAATTAGATTTATTAACCATGTAAGGAATTTCTGTGATAACAATCAATTCTTTATTTTTTAATGTCTCTGTAGTTATCTTGCCCCTCATAATTAATCTTCCTCTTCCAGTCTTATACAACTCAATCATGTCTCCCTGAACCATTCCCCCAGTAGGAAAGTCAGGACCAGTAACAATTTCGCAAAGTTTTTCTGTGCTAATATTAGGATTTTTAACATGAGCAACAATAGCGTCACAAACTTCTGTTAAATTGTGGGGAGGAATATTAGTAGCCATACCAACTGCAATGCCTGTAGCGCCGTTCAAAAGCAAAGTAGGGAGTTTGCCCGGAAGCAATTCCGGCTCTTTCATGGAATTATCAAAATTAGAAACAAACTTTACTGTTTCTTTTCCAATGTCCTGAATAAGTTCAGAAGAAATTGGCATGAGTTTGGCTTCTGTATAACGATATGCTGCAGGAGGGTCTCCATCAATTGAACCAAAATTACCCTGTCCAAAAACCAAGGGATATCTTAAAGAAAAATCCTGGGCCATTCTTACCATGGCATCATAAACAGCCACATCACCATGCGGATGATATTTACCAATAACATCTCCCACAATTCTCGCGCTTTTTTTTGTCTGAGTTTCAGGCTTTAAACCCATCAAATTCATAGAATACAAAATTCTTCTCTGAACAGGCTTTAATCCATCTTCAACACTTGGAATCGCTCTTGAAACAATAACAGACATGGCATAATCCAAATACGCTTTTTTCATCTCTCCAGAAATTTCTGTATCATAAACTCCTTTCTCAGTTTCCCGTCGCTGTTCTTCTGGTGTCATTTTTTATCCTGTTCATTTAAATCTTTTAAGCCTACTAGACTTGAAGATGATTGTATCTTTTTTCCCAATTTATCCACTATTTTAATACCCAATCTTTCACACACTTTTGTTTCTGGAATTTCATAACTGAATCTATCTCCACCCTTAGCAAAAATATCTGGCTTGACTGCCTCAAGAGATTTACACACGCTCTTGTCCTCATCTATGCTTACAAAAACCTCATCAATATATTTTATTGATTCTAAAACTATTTTTCTTTCTTCTAAAGGCATGAACGGCTTTCCTTTTTTTAATTCAACTTGTTTATCATTATTCAAAATTACAACCAGTTTAGCCCCAATTTTGTCTGCCAATTCTTTTGCTAACTTAATATACTCTATATGTCCTACATGGATAGGGTCAAAATATCCACTAATCGCAACAGTTTTCATTTTAATTAATTTTTTCTCCTTTATTATCAAGATACTTCATAAATTCTTCTTCATCCAATTCTTCCTCCTTAACATCTTTTCCTTTCCACTTACATTTTTCACATTGCCAAATTCCAACCTCTCCAATAACAACTTTAACATCGTCGGAGTTGCACTTTGGGCATCTTCTTAATTTGAAACCAACGAAACCTTTCTGTTTTCTGCGCGAAAGCGCAGTTTTGGATTTCGTGGCGCCAAAATTTGCTTGCAAATTTTTAGCGGTTTTTTCAGATTTTTTCTTAGGTTTTTTACTTTCTCCTTTCAAAATCCAATCAGGTGTTTTTAATTTATTTTTTGGCATTTCAAATATTAACTTCCAGTTTATTTAATTCTTTAATTAATTGATTTGTATCTTTAAATAAAATAGTTTTCATTCCTAATTTTTTTGCAGGCTTTATATTCCACATCTGATTATCAATAAAAACACATCCTTTAGCAGGTAAATTTAATTTTTTTAAAACAATCTTATAAATTTTAGAATTTGGTTTTCTTACTCCTACATCACAAGAAATAACAACAACATCAAACTTTTTCATGAGTTTTTTTGAAGCTAAAACTTCCTTTGAGAGATGCCACTGATCAGAAAGAATAGCTATTTTATATCCCTTTTTTCTTAATCTAAACACAAGTCTAAACAGTTCTTTATTTTTCTTAAACTGTCTCTTGTAGGATTTAATATATAGTTTTTCTAGTCTCTTAGGAGTAGTTTTAAGATTTTTGGACATTATCTCTAAAACTTTCTTTTTTGGAAGTTTGCCTTCCATAGATTTTGCATAGGTAGTATCAATAGAATCAAAATACTGGTCCAAAGCAATATTTAATTTAATAGCAACATATTCGTGAACCCCATGTATATGATTTTTTGTTGGTTTCTTGAGAAGGCTACCTTTAACTAAAACATTTCCTATATCAAAGATTATTGCCTTTATCATCCCACTTAAATTGGATGTTTAAACATCCAGTTGAGCCTCCCTTGCATTTTCTGAAATAAATGTTTTCCTTGCCTGAACATTAGAGCCCATGAGCATTGAAAAAGTCTGATCAGCTTCAACAGCGTCCTTGATAAAAATCTTCTTGAGCTTTCTCGTCTTTGGATTCATTGTTGTTTCCCACAACTGCATCAGGCTCATCTCTCCCAAACCTTTAAACCTTGTAGTATTTGCTGCTCCTAACTTTTCAGTAATTTTTTTAAGCTCTTCTTCAGAATAAACATAATAATCTTTTCTTTTTCTAACTCTAAATAATGGAGGAAGAGCAGCATAAATATTTCCATTTTTAATTAACTCAGGCATAAACCTGAAAAAGAACGTCAAAAGTAATGTCTTAATATGCTCACCGTCGACATCTGCATCAGTCATAATTATTACTTTAGAATATCTTAACTTTCCCATGTTAAACTGCTCTCCAACACCAGTTCCAATTGCAGTTATCATATTTGTTATCTCCTCACTTGAAAGCGCTTTAACAGGATTTGATTTTTCAACATTTAAAATTTTTCCCTTCAAGGGGAGTATTGCTTGAATTTCTTTATTTCTAGCCTGCTTTGCACTACCGCCTGCGCTTTCCCCTTCAACTAAATAAAGCTCTGTCTTTTCTGGCTTTTTACTTGAACAATCAGCAAGCTTTCCAGGCAAGCCACCAAAGGAAAATGCGTTTTTTCTTCTCACTAAATCCTTGGCTTTTTTAGCAGCCAGTCTTGCTTTGGCAGAATCCAGAGCCTTTGATGTAATCTTTTTAGCAACAGAAGGATTTTCCTCAAAAAACTCTGACAAAGCAGAAGTAACAGCAGAATCAACAAAACCCTTTATTTCAGAATTTCCCAATTTAGTCTTTGTCTGCCCTTCAAACTGGGGCTCTTTGGTTTTTATGCTAACAATTGCAGTAATTCCTTCACGAACATCGTCTCCTAAAAGAAAACCATTCTTCAAACCCTTTTTCTTTGCATAATCATTAATAACCCTTGTCAAAGCAGTCTTAAAACCAGAAACATGAGTCCCACCCTCAACAGTATTTATAGTATTTACAAAACCAAAAATATTTTCCTGATAGCCATCATTATACTGAATAGAAACCTCTATAATTGTGGAATTTATTTCTCTCTTAAAATAAATTGGCTTATGAATAACTTCTTTAGATTTATTTACCCACTTTACAAATTCAATCAAACCACCAGCAGAGAAAAACTCTTGCTTTTTATTTTTTATTTTATCATTCAAATTGATTTTCAAGCCGGCATTCAAAAAAGTTATCTCCCTAAATCTTACTTCCAAGACTTTATAATCAAATTCAAGAGTAGAAAAAATATTATCATCGGGCCAAAAGGTAACTTTTGTTCCAGTATCATTGCTATCACAATTTCCAACAATCTTTAATTTTGTCTTAGCATTGCCTCTAGAATATTCTTGCTGATAAATCTTTCCTTCTCTCTTCACTTCAACAATCAATTTTTTTGACAAAGCATTAACAACAGAAATTCCCACTCCATGCAAGCCTCCAGAAATAACATATGACTTTTTATCGAACTTTCCGCCAGCATGCAATTTTGTCAAGGCCAATTGAACAGCAGGAATTTTGTAAGTTGGGTGCATATCTATTGGAATTCCCCTGCCATCATCTTCAACTGTAACAGAACCATCTTCATTAAGAGAAACTTTTATTTTTTTACAATAACCAGCAAGAGCCTCATCAACAGAATTGTCAACAACTTCATATATTAGATGATACAAACCATCCTTGCCAGTAGAGCCTATATACATCGCAGGCCTTTTTCTGACTCCTTCCAAACCTTCAAGAACCTTAATTGATTCTGCACTATATTTGGTTTTCTCTGTCATTTTCTGCATTAGATAGCATTCACTAAATTTAATAATTTTTGATCAAATTTTTTGCCAAAAATTCAGCTATTTTCACTAATTTAAAGCCTATTATCTTTATAAATCTTTCTACTAAAAAAAGGAGTTTATCGTCGGGAAAACAAGATAATTCACAAAAAAACAATAGTTTTAAAAAACCTCTTATCAAATAATTAATATGAACAAGATAATAAAAAACACTACATTAATTATAGTATTAATAATCCTAATTGGAATTTTATTCTTATCATTCAATAGCATAACAGGTGAAACAATTAAGAATTATTCTTGGACAAAAGCAATATGTAATGAAACTAATTATTGTCAGGATTATGAAATTGTTTGCAATGGAGAAGATGTTGTCAGTATAGCGCCCACAGGAGCCGTAATTCAAAACTCTCATGATTGGAAGGACCCAAGGGATGAAGAAACAATTAACAAATTTTGTGAGTAATAAACTCTTCAAGTTTACTTTATTTTCTGTATAAAACCCTTTTAGCAAAATTTTTATACTTATTTAACTAAAAATTAAAATGATAATCATAGAAAATTTGGGAAAGATTCTAATAATATCTATCACTATAATTACATCTATTCTAATTGTTTTAATAATCTTAGAGAAGAAACTTAACAAAAAAATAACAAAAATGAATAGAAATGCTTTTTATATATCAGAGATTAAAAAAATAGAAAAGTCTAGTCCGAAAAAAATCTTAAAATCCACTGATAAAATCGCAAGAAGTTTTTTCGAAGAAGCATTTAAAATAAAAAAGTTCACAGGATATTCCGAATTAAAAAAATCTTTTGCCAAAAAAAATAATGTAAGGGCTGTTGAGTTTTGTGAAGTAATAACTAGGCTGTTATATTCTAAAGAAAGAAACAACGACCAAATTCAGAGATTGATTAGTCTTTTAATTGAAATTGTAAAAACCAACAAGATAGTTTCCAGAGAAGAAGAGCAAATAAGAACTAAGAAAAATAGATTTAAAAATTATTTAAGGAAGGTGAAGATATTTGGTATTGGTAAGAAAAAACTCAAAAATAAAAAGAACAATAGAGAAGAGGAGTAAATAATTAGAAAGTTCTATGGAAACTTTCTTTATTGTTAGATTTAATATTTCTGAAAAAGATTCTATAAGAGCGTCTTTGGTTTCTGCAGTAGAATAATTCCCTCCAGTCATATAAGAAATACTCTTCAAAGATTCTTCATCAAGTTTTGAGATAGCATACTCTGTCCTCCCCCCTTCCTTTGTTCCTATAGCAATTGTATGAACAATCACATCATTATCATTGGCATAATCAATAACATCCTCAACAGTTCCAATATTTATTTGTCCATCACTCAACAAAACAATTGCTCTGTTTTCCTTATCTCTTAAAAGATTTGTTGAAGTAATAACCGCTTCATATAAGTCTGTTCCTCCAAATCCACTCAATTCAATATTTCCAATTGAATTCTTTATCTCACTTTTGTCTTGTGACATATCCTGTTCTATATATGCGCTTCCTGAAAAAGATACAACACCCATGCTTACACCATAAGGAATTGTGTCAACAAAATCCTTAGCTACCTGCTTAGAAACAGCCAATCTATTCGGAGAAAAATCATCAGCCTGCATGCTCTGTGAACAATCTATAGCTATAACAAAAGAAAAAGAACTTGATTCCTTAAAAGTATGAAAAGTCAATCCCGAAACAGCGAAAACCATCGACAAAACAACAAACAAACTCAAGAAAAGTATAACAATGTTCTTGGAAAAAAAATTAATCCCCTCTACTTTGGCAATCGCTTCAAAATTAGCAAATTTTAATGCAACTTTTTTCCTGTTGCCCAAGGACAAAAAGTGTATGAGCAAAAAAAGTGGAATTACAAATAAGAAAAAAAGATACTGTGGATGCAAAAACGAGAACATCATTTAAAATCTCTCCATTCTTTTTTTTAAAAACATTGCAAGAGGAGGAGCAAAAGATTTGTTTGTAATTAAATTCAGATAATCCACTCTGCTTTTCTCAAAAATTCTTTTGGCTATTTTCTCCTGTTCAAGAACATATCTTTCATAAGAATTTTTAATAATTTTTGGATTAATAATTATCTGCTCAGAAGTTGATGGATTTTCCAACACAATTTCCCCTTCAATTTCTGGAAGAGTTACATCCAAAGGATCTCTCACTTGAATAACAATTGTTTCAAATTTGTGTGCCAAAAGACTTAATTTTTTTTCAGTTTTTTCAGTAATATTAAGAAAATCAGAAACAATAATGACTGAAGACACAGATTTATCGAGGTAATCCACTGCAAAATCCAATGCTTGGTCTAAATTTGTTTTTCCTCCATAATTTAAACCATTAGATAAAACATCTATAAAAAATCGAAAATGTTTAGTTCCTCCCTTGCATCTAACAAAATGATTTATGACATCACTAAACAAAAAAAAACCAACCCTATCCTCTGAATTAAGAACCAAATCTGTAAAAGCAGCAATAAGTTCTGTCGCAAACTCACATTTGATTTTTTCTGTTGAACCAAACACCATATTACTTCCAACATCAACCAAAAACATAATTTTCAAATCCCTTTCTTCTTTATATTTTTTAACAAGAAGTTTTTGTGCTCTCAAGCTTGATTTCCAATCTATGTCTCCTGCATCATCATCTGGAGAAAAATCTCTATAACCGTCAAATTCCAATCCCTCTCCTCTAAAAGCAATTTTTTTTCTTTTTAATCTAAATTCTCTCAGCATGACTTTAAATTCGCGCACACTTTTATCAATATCCACATTAAGTCTTCTTTTTGAATCCATTTCATATACCAACTTTATTTAATATTTCATCTATTATTTTATCAGAATCAATCTTTTCTGCTGCTGCCTTATAATTAAGAATGATCCTATGCCTTAAGACATAATGTGCTATGTCCTTAACATCTTTTGGTATAACATAATCCCTTCCGTTGACTAAAGCCCGTGCCTTAGATGCTATAAACAAACCAATACTTGCCCTTGGAGAACCTCCCCAATCTATATACTGGCTATTTTTAAAATCTTTTTTTCTTGTTTTATCAATAATGTTTACAATGTAATTTTTTATTTTGTCATCTATATAGATATTCTTAGTTATATTTTGCATGTCAATAATTTTTTGTGGTGAAAGAATAGGTTGAATATTAAAATCTTCAAATTTTTTAAGAGTAATATTATTTTCCATAATTTCCTTTTCTTCTTTATTTTGGGGATACTCTATAAGCAATTTGAACAAAAACCTGTCAATTTGAGCTTCAGGAAGATCATAAACTCCGCTTGTTTCAATAGGATTGTTATTCGCCATTACAAAAAAAGGAAGAGGAAGTTTGTAGGTTTCTCTAGCAATCGTAACTTGTTTCTCCTGCATACATTCAATTAATGCTGATTGTGTTTTTGGAGGACTTCTATTAATCTCATCAGCGACGACAAAATTAGCAAATATCGGTCCTTTAATTGTTTCAAAACCTTTTTGAGGAGTATAAGTAGTAATTCCTAAAATATCGCTTGGCAATAAATCAACTGTAAATTGAATTCTTTTTGAACTACATCCTGAAGCTTCAGCTAAACTTTTCACAATAAGTGTCTTTGCTATTCCTGGAACCCCCTCTAACAAAACATGTCCATCGCAAAGCAAAGCACACATAAAATCATCAATTACTTTTTCCTGTCCAACAACTGCCTTAGCTACCTCTTCTTTAGTTCTAAAAATAAGTTCAGAAACTTCTATTATTTTGTCAGGAACTGTCTCCTTCTCATGCTCTACATATACTTCCTTCTGTTTTTTCTCTTCCTTATTTTCTAAAATATTAAAAACTGATAGAATTCCCCTTATCTCCTTGTCACCATAATTGCTCTGACTAAGTAAATCTGCTATCTCTTTGGTAGTATATCCTCTTTTTATCGCTTCTTTTACCCACTCTTTTACTCTTTTTTCCATCTTGCAAATGTTAATAATAAATTGTGTTTAGCATTATTAAATATTTCTTTTATCTGATACAGAAATTTTGGATAAATTTCTGGCTCAGAAACTCCAACGCAGAGAGTTTCTGATTTTATTAATTTTAATATGTCATCCTTAACAATTAATATATGTCCAACATCTTCAACTTGTTTATAGTTTACAAAAAAGCCTTTGGCTTTTATTTTATTTTTTTTCTTAACTTTGTTATCCAGTCTAATTTTTAGATTATTGATTTTATTTCTTCCTAAAATAACCTCTTCAACTCTTCCTGTATAATCTCCTAAACTAGTATAAACCTTCTTCTTAATTAAACCCTTCATTCTATTTTTAGAATATTTTTTACAAATTCTGTTTTTTGCAACCTCTAAAAATTTGCTGATTTTCTTTTTGTTCAAGAAAAACAGAAGGCCCAAGATTCCTATTACAATAAAAGCTAAAATAAATTTACTTTTATTAATTGAAAAAACATTATTAATTACAAATCCAGTCATTTTGGAATTCGCCACAAACAAAACAATTATCCCTATACTAATAACTAAAATTACCTTACTATATATAGTCTTCATAGGTTTTATATTATTTGAAGAAATTCTTCTTAGACTAAATCTTCTATAAAAATAATAAAAAATTCCAACAAAAAAACTAGCTATTGTCGCTATAAACAAATAATTATATAATTTATCTTCAATTTTTATTCTTGTTTTTGGTGTTCCTGATTGGGATACGAATTCCTTGCATGCATTAATTGCCTGATTTATTTTTAATACAGTGTTGATAAAATCTCCTTTTTTAAAATATTCTTTTGCCTCATTCACAATTTCTGTTAGTTCTGCACATTCTGGATTTTCTGCAATAAACTCCTCCACAAATAATAATTTATCCAAAATACTCTCTCCTTCATTAATTGTAAGATAAAGTTTTCCCCAATCATGATATTTTGGATTTTTCACACTCGCATTAATAGTTATCTCAAATGTTCCAACTTGTGTTGTGTCCACATCAATAGTTAATGTGACATTCTCCTTTTGTCCTACTGCAAGAGAAGAAAAACTGGATTTATCAAAAGAAATTTTTATATCATCTCTAATAATATTATCTTTGACTACTATGCTTGATAAATCTATGCCTGATAAAGTCTTTTTTCCATTATTATAAAGAGTTATTGGAACAACTATCCTATCTCTTTGATATGCTGAAACAGGGTCTGGCATAATTATCTTTAATGAAACAGGAATTGTGCTGCTTCCTCCGCTAGAAGGAGTTGGGGTTGGAGTTAGAGTAGTAGTCGGAGTTGTAAATTCAACTACAAAATTATTGCTAGTATTAGCAGAAGAAGAATCATTTCCAGTAATATTTATTAATTCTATTCCTGCAACTGATGAAGACAGCGTCATAACCCAAGCTGAAGAAACAGAAGCAGAGATGGCTGATGAACTGGAATTACTTGAAATTATGAAATCAACTGTTTGATTACGATGCACATCACTATAATCAACATCCGAAAAATAATCTGTTAAATCTATTGTAATGTCTTGATCATAATTTGATTGCTTATCTCCAATATGCCCACTGAAACTAACAGGAGAATTTGCATAAGTTATATTCACATTCCAGCTTAATGATTTATTCATATTGTTCCTGTTTTCAAGTTCAGAGTTCGCAGGATAAACCAACAATGTTAGATTTTCAAACTCTCCATAAGTCTCGTCTGTAAAATTAGGAGTAAATTGCCATGTCAAATTTGTGCTGTTTCCATAATAACTTGTATTATATCTCAACATGTCATCAATATAAAAGAGATAAGTTAAATTATCTCCAACACTATGATTAACCTGAAATGTCAGATTTGATAGTACATTTTCTTGCAAACTAAAGTTCTCTCCAGAAGCAGGAAAAGTTATGTTAGGAATATCATAAACCAAAATCCAAAAGCCGTCTGAACCATTTAAATTTTCAGAATCATTAATAGTTATGTTCAAATGATAAAGTCCATCATGAGTATCATTGAAAGTCATGTTTAACTCTCCTGTTGTTGAATTAAAAATAGATTGGTTATTATTAATAAAATCTGTTCCAGTCAAAAAATCATAAGAAAAACTAAGATTAGTATTTCTTCCAGTAACATTTGAATTTCCATCTTCTACATCTGTCGCATTAATCCTATAATAAAAAGTTCTATTTACTGCAGAACTTTGATTTGTCAAAGTCATTAAAACAGGAGCATGATTTATTGAGACAACAGTCAAATTAAATTCCAAAACATCTGAATAACCACTCACATCTGTCACATTTATTGTAATATTGTAATTTCCAACATCTGTTTTATTTGGAGTAAATAGTGCATCATATTCCATTCTATTTGGAACAGAAGGCCAGTCTGTTCCCTCAGTAAAGTTAAATAAATCAGTATTTGGCCCCTGAATTGTTAGATTAATTGTCAATGACTCATTATAGAAACTTTTTTGCCCAGAGGGTATTTTGAAATCATCATCATGAATCCAGATAGTTATTCTAGTATAATTATCTTCTGAAGTATTTACATTTGAGTTGGCATCAATCGTAGCATTAGGTTCATTTACATCAATATTACTAGTATCAATAACAGGAGTGTCATTCACATTATAAACTGTAAAATTAAATTCAGTTGTGTTTGTTAAATATCCATCGCTGATAGTTATATTAACCAAATGCTGACCTACATCTTCATCAAGAGAAGTAAAATTAATGACTCCTATAGTCTCATTTAAACTGAAAGAAGGAAAAGCCGTGTCGTTTGTAAAAGAAAAAGTCAAATCATTTCCATCAGGGTCAGTTACATTTGAAGAAAGGTTGAGGTATGTCTCATTGTCCTCCCAAATAGTAAAATCTGTTTGAAGAGGCTCGTTCCAAATAGGAGCACTATTATTAATAATACTCAAATTAAAAGTTTCATAATCTAAAGAATTTTCATCATCAGTCACGCTTATATTAATTGTATAATCTCCTGACTCTGTTTCGTTTGGTGTAAATTCTATTTTAGCCTCTGTTCTATTTGTCCCTGCAACAGGCATGCTCAATATTTCAACATCAAATCCATTAAGACTTAGCTCCTGACTTAAATTTGATTGATTGAAAATCTGAACTGTAAAACTAATCGTCTCATTATATCCTCCATAACTATCATTCTTATCTGGAACGAGCAAATCATCATCGTAAACTGTCAAATTTATTGTTTTTTCCAAACTAATAGAAGTATTCACATCGTCTATGCTTATTAAATCTGGAGCATCATTAGAAGTTCTGTTAACATAAACATAAATCTGAGTTGTGTTGTCTTCTACATAAGTTAAATCCTCAACAGTAAAATTAATTGTCCAGTTTCCAATCTCTGTCTTTGTAGCATTTACTGTAACATTCACAGTCAATGTAAAGTTTGATGAATTGTAAAGATTGCTTGCATAAAACCAACTTGTATTTGACACACTACTCTGACCAGAAGCATAATTCCTTAGAATAGAATAACTAGAAATATTAAGCTCATCTTCCTCCCCTTTTGTGTCTATGACAATAGTGCACCAATCTAAAATCCCCTCCTGAAATATCTTATTAGAACAATTAGAAACATTTACCTGCAAGGAAGAAAAAATACTGAACTTAACAATTTGATAAGATGTTTTATTTTGCTGATAAGTATTGTTGTCGCAATAATTATGGGGACAAGTAGAACCATTTCCATTGTCTGTAAGAGAAACATTAGCCCAATAAATTCCTGCATCATTTCGTGTAGGAGTAAAGTTCATTGAAGCAGAAGCATTTTCAATATTTGTCAAATTAAAAAGAGAACAATTTCCCGCACCTCTGCTGCTCCAATTCGCAAGACTGCAATTATTAAAAAAACTAATATTAAAGAATAAAGGATAATGCTCCTCCTCGTCACTCGCATTCAAATATTCAAAAAAGTTCTCATTCTGAGTTAAATTATAAGTGCTGTTAAGATTTGAAAATTCAGGGGCATCGTTTGTAGCATTGATAATGAATTCAAATTTCGCAGAATGTCCCGTTACACTCCCTTGTGCATGAACATTAATTGTAAAGTTTCCAGTTTCATTATTTAAAGTAGAATTTATTTTTAGAATACCTGTAGTAGAATTTGAAAATCCTGTATCATTCCAAGGTAACCAATAAAAACTTGAGTGATCTGTTAGAGAACCATTCTCACTCCAAGTAATATCTAAAATAGAAAAATGGGTTAATTGAGAAGCATCAGTCAAATTAATAGTAAAATTATGATAATTAACGCTATCTTCATTAAAATAATAACTTACATTATAAGCACCTTCCTCAAAGGTTGGGTCTGCAGCTAAAACTAAAACTATTAATAAAATTAATAATCCTGCAAATATTAAAATAAATTTCCCCTCTTTTTTCATCTTTTTTCCCCTTCCTTGTTTAATTTCTCTAAAAATTCATGAACAGCAAGGTCAATAAACTGCTTTTTATTTACGAACATTAGCCTATTTTCCTCTTTTTTGATAAATTCTTCTATCTTACTTGACAGATAAAAATCAATCTTTACAACAGAATCCTTTTTCTTAGATTTACTACCCATTTTTTAAGTTACTAATAGTAACTAAAAGTAACTTTTTAAAGCTTGTTATTTTATTGCTTAGAACCTAAAAATCTTTTAACCCTAAGAATCCTTACAATCTTTATTATTGCAATTAGAAGAAGCAATAGAATAATAATTAGAAGGGAATATAAAAACCATGTTTTCTTCAATAAGGGTTTTGGAACTTCGCATTTCCAAGGACAAGGGCCTCCGCAATCAATTCCTTCTTCTCCCTGATTTTGAATTCCATCTGAACAAGTAGGACAAGGATTACAAGGACCTCCACAATCTACAAGCAATTCACAAGAACCATGATGACAATTTCTAATTCCATCATTACAACTTGGCTCCTCACTATAATGGCAAAATTGAACTTCTGCAGGCTTATTCAAACTTTTATTACAATTATTAATATCTAAACATCCTCTTATTTGAACTCCACAGCTTGTTTTTTCCAAATTATTCTCTTCACATTGTCTGCTAATATTCCGATAGTCCTCTCCAGATAAAATTCCTCCTTCCAAGGATTTTTCTGCATTTTGACAAACTCCCCAATCATTACAAACCCATTTAGGACTACAACCTCTACCCACTCCACCTCCACCAGAAGGGGGTACAGCAGGGCATGCTACAAAAGTAACATCTACATTCCATTCAACAGAATCATTCAATGAACCGTCGGTTATCTCTGCCTTAATAGTGCTTGCTCCAGAAACACCACATCCAAAACTATATGTAAACTCATCTACTGAACTTCCAGAATCATATTCTTTAGAAACATCGTCAACATACCAGTAAGCATCTGGAATAGTGCTATCAGGATCATATTCAGTTATATTAAAATATGAACTGCCTGTACCAGAAACTTCTAAACTTAAATTAGTAGGATAATAATCTGTAATTGTTGGGGGCCTGTTTTCATTTGTAATGGTCAAACTAAAATCCTGGCAGACATTAATGGAACTTCCGTCTTGTCCGCACTCTACAGAAATATTTTCATGAGGATTATCTATTTCAGTATCATTAACACAGATAGTAATATTATGAACTCCCAATTGGCTAAATTTACTAGGAGTAAAATTCATAATTCCATTAGAACTTATATTAAATAAATGCTCTCCTGAAAAGCTAATATTAAAATTCAAATTTCCAGAATCCTGGTCACCGTCTTCCACATCTGTTACCTGAACTTGTCTGTAAAAAGTTTTGTTATCTCCTTCAAACCATATTGTCTGAACACCAACATTATCCATAACAGGCTCGTTATTTATTTCTATAACTGTGATGTTAGTGTTTTTAGTATCAACATATTCCCCATCAGAAACAGAGACAGTTTCTTTATAAATCTTCCAACCATTATTAGTCCCACCAGCATCATCCTTATCTAATGTTCCAGAGACAATGCTTGAATCCATATAAATTTCTCCGCTAAAAGATGTTGGATTTACATAAAAAGGATTTTTAGGAGATATATCAATAGTTATAGAATCTTCATCAACATCAGTTGCATTAAAATCATAATCCAAAGATTCTCCTTCACAGACATAAATAGAAGAATTAATGTATCCCAAAGCCGGCGCAGAATTTGGGACATAAACAAAAAAAGTTACATTTTCATTTGTAGTTTCCACACCTTCCTCTGCATAAACACACATCTTGTTTGACCACCTTACAGCATCAAAAGTTGTATTTGGTGAAAACACAATATTATCATTTACTATTTCATTATGCCTTAAATCCCAAAGAGTATACATCCAGTTATCTACTGAAAAATCTGCAGAAACATTCAAATTAATAATATAAGGGTCTGTTATTCCAAAATTATAAGTAGTGTTTAGTGGGCTAAAAATAGTAACAGTTTTTACCTGACCTTCAATAACAAAACCTACTGATGCAGTAGCAATTGATGAATAACCAGTAACCTCTGTATTAGGAAATAAATAAATTAATGAATAAATATTAAATATCAAAAAAATAATAAAAAACACGACGCAGATAATCAACCTCTTTTTCATTAATAAAAAAGAGATTAGAGGTTTAATAAATTTTTCATTTCAACACCAACGAAATCTTGTTAGTGTTTTGCATATAGGCGCAGTTTTTGATTTCGTGGTGCAGAAAAATTTCACATTTTTCTAACACCCATTCTTCCACTCTCCAATTGCTGTCATTAGTTCTGAAATTGTAACAGAACCAGATTTCCATTGAGAAATATAACTCATTAATTCTGTTATGCTGACAACACCGTTGGTGGGGTTGTTGTCTGCTGGGGAGCATGTAGTTCCAGAAGAATAATTCACAATTAAATTTGGTCTTATCAATGTATTTGAATTTTCACTTGATGCAAATATCCTTCCGGTTTCACTATCTGTCTCTTCTCCTTTTATCAACATTCCAAAGTTTGTTGAAGGATTGTTCACCCAGTTTTGCACCATATTGGTTATTATATATGTTTTTGTTCCGCTCAAAGAATCTAAAACAAGACTATCTTCTACAGGACCAATATCTGCTAATCCTAAGGGAACATTGTTATAAGTTGTCCCAGGGAGTACAGCAGTCCATTGCTCTGTTGCAGAAGCATCATAACCAGTGACTTCGCTTATCACTGGATTTTTATTTATTATGCTGTGTATTGTTGTGCTGTAAGTAGACAAACCAGAAGTGCCAGTCTGATAAAGCTCGAGTCTTGCTTCTGTAACAGAAGAACCTTGTGGAATCTGGTTTAAATCAGCCTTGATAATAATAGTATTAGCAAGTTTGTGGGGGTTGGCTGGATCAGACCATGACCACACACTCAAGTCTTCTTGTCCGTCATATATAATATCATTTATGTTTGTATAAGTATCTGCTATTGGACCAGGCTCTGAACAAACATGACTTGCACAAGTTTCTGGGCTAATGCAGTCAGTACTTGAACAGCAGTCTCCAGTATAAATCACACCAGAACAGCAGACCTCTCCCACACCAGTAGGACAATCACTTGCACAAGTTGAGCATGTTTCTCCAACAGCACTCTGGCAAGTTCCATCAGGACAGCAATCATTAAAGTTACAGTCTTGCGAACAGGTATTGCATTCGCCAGAATCGCACTGGCTATTTCCACAATTTGATGGTTCACCCCCCCCCTATCCAATCAGGGCCTGTTGTTATTTTTAGACCAGCATAATCAATCACATCTTCAGGATATGTACTTGAAGTATGAAAATTAATATAATTTAATTCATTGATATCAAGTGCTCCATTATCATCAGCTAATGAAATTGCTCCACTAGCTCTAAAATATGTATCAGTCACGTCAATACCATCTATCCTAACTTCAACAAAATCATTTGCTCCAGGGTTATTTGTTATTTTATATTCTAACATATACCATTCTCCCACAGTATACTCATCGTTTCTTCGTCTGTAAGGATCATCAGTATAAGGTTCTGCTACTAAGCTAAGAGCGTTTGCTTGAGTACGTGAATAAAAAACATCCTCACCAGTAGTAGGTTGATTTATGTCTGGACTAATACTACAAGTATGTGATAAACTTGTAGTCCAAGGTCTTACCCAAGCTCGAATATACAATGTAGAAGGATTTCCAAATGAAGTTGCTTCATGTTCCATAGGAGAATTTGTTATTCCATGTATTCTTAAGAAATTTCTATCTCCTGGAACTGTTCCATCATTAGCTATTACTTCCATTCCTCCACGACTATCGCTTATATCAAAATAGCCACATCTTATTGCTGTGCTACTTGTTCCAATTCCAGTATCCCAATTGCATTCAACTAAAACATTTTCTTCTTGGATTTCTCCCCCTATCCAATCAGGACCATCAGTGAATTTGACTCCAGTTATATCACAAAAATGTATATCTATTCCGCCTGCATCATAGAATTCCCATCTTTGATAATTTAAAGCACTAACATCTAAATTGCCATTTACAGAAGTCAAATAGGTTCCAGTATTCTTGTTCCGAATAATAGAAGTTACATCTTCACCATCAAGTCTGCATTCAAAAGATGCATAAGAAGTTCCTGCATTCTCTGCCTTGACTTCCCATCTGTGCCATTCATTATCTCTAATATCTCTTCCAACAACCATATATGCTGTAGCTGAGGGGACCTGTATACCAACACTCATCTGTCCATTATAATTATTTCTAATGGAAAAAATATAGATTTGATTGCTTGCCAAATTATCATAAGAATCACGGACCCTATACAAATGTTCAATTCCACTCCATGATGGATTCAATCTAAACCACATTCTAAAATAAAGAGGTGAGGGATTACCCATTGAATTACTACTATCAGCAAGAAGATTAGTACTGCCTGATGGACGTCTGGTTAATTCAAGGTAATTCCGACCACCAGGAGCACTGCCATCATTCTTCACTTCCCACCAAGTATATGAACTTGCCGATGATGAGAATTCCCAATCTGTCCATGTTCCTCCATCTTGTACTGCATTCGAATCTGTACCTGTTGCAGTTGCCCAGTTGGATTCAAAAAGTGTTGCAGCACTAACACCCTCCACAGCAACAACTAATAAAAACATTCCAACAACCAACAATAAAAATTTGTTTTTCATTTTCCGATGTTTTGCTTAATGCTTCCTCTCAAAACGAGGAATTGAAAATTTTTAATTTTCATTTCAACCTCTTCTTAATAATTATAGAAAAAGAATTATTTAAAACTTTTCATTTCTCAATTCTAAAAATATCTCTTCATGATAACAATCATTTTTCCAAAATAATTCCCATGCTTTTCATCAACAGGAATAATTGTCTCTATTCTTATAGATTTCTTTTCTCCAACATCCAGATAAATCAATTTATCAAATAAAAGAAACTTTGTAATGTTTCCCTTAGCACAAAATTCAACTTTGATTGGAAATTCATAATTATTTTCAATTGTTAAATTCCTATAAGAACTGGAATGAGAAGTAATTGTTCCAAAAGTCAAGGCACTTGCATTAGCATCAAAACCAGATATGTCACCTACACGCAAAGTCGCAATAACTTCTTTTCTTTCCAAAACAACAGCAGATTTAATATACAAAGCAACTAAAAGTAAGATAATACTTAAAATAAATATAAAGAGTGCAACATAAAGGAGTTTGTTTTTTTTCATTTTCCATCCATCAATTTTCTATTTTTTCTTATACTTTTTCAAAAAATATTTTTTAATTAAAAACACTCCTGCTCCTAACAACAAAGCAATTACTCCAATAATAAACCACACTAAAAGTTTCCTTGGACTCTTGACAAATTCTATTTTAACTAATTTGCTTGAAACCTTTCCCACATTTTTCCCGTAATAATTAATTGTTATGTTTGCATCATAAAATCCTTTTTCAAAATTAGTTGTATCAAAAAATCCTGTAATATTCTTTTTTTCCCATGGAGTCAGGCCAGTTGAAGAAGTTTTAAAACTAAGCAGATTATTTGAGCCATTAAGAATAAACACTTCTGCATAAGCTCCGTCTATATTATCATTCCAACTGCTTTCTATTTCTATGTTGAATTTTTGAAGCCCCCCAATAGTTATTTGTCTAGTGTAATTCACTATATTAATAACCAGCTCGCCAATTCTAAATTTAGTCTCTGCTATTGCCAGCTTGCCATAATCAACAATTGCAGTTGCGTTATAATTACCAGGATTATAATTTGTAGTGTTAAGAACTTTTTTTAATTTTATTTCTTCCTGACTTTTTAAAACTCTGTCTGTAAAATAAAGAGTTTCTATTGTTTTCTCTTCTGAAGTAATTTCTATTTTAGGTCTCATATCCACATCCTCTGTACCTTTACTTATTATATTTAATCCAAATTGAACTGGCTCTCCAATATTTACATCATGCGAACTAAGAGTAATTTCAAGATATTTTCCAGGATAAGGAATATGAACATCTATTACTCCTCTAATATCAATAGAAGTGCCAATTGTAGTTTCAAGAGCTTCTTCATCAAATTTTTCCTTGGCTCCAATTAAAATCCGGTGTTTTCCCGGTTTTTCTATAGAGGTAGGTAATTTTAATTCAGCAGTAAATCCCCCTCCTCCAAGAAGTGTTTCTTTGTCAAGTTTAACATATTCTGCAAGATCCCCCTCTACATAAAGCTCAAGCTCTGTTTCAGGCTCTGTCCCAAAAACATGATAAGTAATAGTTTGTTCGAGACCTGGTTGAAAATTAAATTCAATTTTACCAGGGCGTATTCCAAGAGCAGAACTCATATCTACTAGAACAATTAGAATTACAAACATAAAAAAAATTCTCAAAAAAAAACCCTCTTTTTTGTTCATTTTTAATTTCCTCTTTAAAATGAATAAGCTAAAAATCCGTTAGGATTTTTTTGTTTTTTATTCATATAATTATTAAAAAAAATATGTTTTTATATTTTACTAAAAAATATAAAACAAATGATATCACAATATCATCTATTAATTCAAATAAAAAAAGTAGAAAAAGAAATTAAAAAATTAAATACAATTAGCACTTGCAGTTATAATGCTTCCTTTTGCTCCAGGTGTTGCACCTTCTGGTATAGTAATATTTATATCTATATCTACTGCATTTTTAGTACTGGGAGTATAACCCATATTAGTACAAGCAGTTTGTGATCCAGCTGTTGCATTAGTATAAGTGCTAAGGGAATTAGCTCCACAAGCACCAGTTTCATTATCTGTAAGTTTTATCTCATATTCTGCACCATCTCCTCCAATAAATGAAGTTGCTATATTAGAAGTTGTTAATGAAAATGTAACATTACAGTTTCCTTGATTTTCAAGTGTAAGTCCTTGTGAAACAACAGTCCAATTTCCAGAATAATTATTCCCTTCTGTATCCATCCATGCAGACCCTGAAGCCTCAACTACACTTCCACTACCCCAATCAACAGTTGATGTTACAAATGAAACACTTGCTGATGATTCAATAGTCAAATTTGCTTGCCCAGTATCTGTTGCATATCCTGTAAGTTCTTTTATATCACCAATTTTATTAATTGTAATGCCCATGTTTACTAATGCTACGCATACGGCAACAATAGCAACAATCGTGAGAAAATTATTTTCATTCATTTTGATTTTTTGGAGTAGGCTCAATTGCAAATCCAACTTGTCCAGAACTGACATCTGATTTCTTAACCACTGTTATTGTTTTTTCTTGTAATCGCATGTCATCTGTATTTAAACTGAGAGTAACAACTAACGAGAATACTGAAACAATCACTGCTGCAATCAATAAAAAAACTATCACCTTGTTATCCATATTTTAACCTCCTTTTGATTATTAAATACAATTAGCACTTGCAGTTATAATGCTTCCTTTTGCTCCAGGTGTTGC
>CAZHRM010000001.1:0-8501 GCA_964534855.1 Candidatus Woesearchaeota archaeon | reverse complement strand
TGCTGCAATCAATAAAAAAACTATCACCTTGTTATCCATATTTTAACCTCCTTTTTAATTTATTAATAGTAAAAGAGAAAAACTATTTATAAACTTTGTGTCATTATAAGATATATTCTTATTTTATTTTTTTCATCTCAACACCCATTCTTCCACTCACCAATTCCAGTCATTAAATCAGTGATTGTAACGCTTCCTGATTTCCAATCTGCAATATAACTCATTAGTTCTGTTATGCTAACATCTCCGTCGATGGGATTATTGTCTGCCCCTGAGGAGCATGTACTCCCAATTTGAACACCAAAACTAATTAAAAAATCATCTATGTTATAATTATTTGATGTATCATTGCATCGAACATAATAATTATAATTTTGTCCATCTTGAAGTCCTATAACTAATGTTGAATGAGTAGTTCCTTCTGTAGTTGAAAATGTATTTGTCATCGACGGATAACTTATACCTGGAGTTGTTGAGTATTTGCATGTTGCTTGTTCATCGGTTGTTAAAGAAATTGTTGTTTGGGTTGTTCCCGACGATAAATTAGTTGTTGGAGAAGGGTTTAGACGGATTGGGGAAGTTGTATCATTAATTGCAGAACCAAAAGTTATAGGATAACCTTCACTTACATCTCCATTCTCATCAACAACAAACAAATAAGCATCACCATTTAGAAATGAGCCTTGGTTTACATTGATTGTTATTGAACCATCAGACCACACTGTTGGAATCTGGATTTCTCTGTGTGTGCAAGATGTAAAAATTGGATTGTTTCCGATTTCTATTCTTGCTCTTGAATCTGCTATGTAGATGTCATCATAGTCGTGATAATATTTCACCCCTGCATCAATCTTATGCACATAATCTCCCCATAAAATAGTATCCCAATGATTATTATTAGATCTTGTTTGTATATTTCCCTCAAAGTCATTAATATTAGTCATAACACTCTCACCTGACATTTGTTGACGAACAACTATTGTACCATTAGAGGTACTTACAGAACTCTCCACCCCATAAAATTCAGTACGAATCCATTCTTCTTCATTAGGTGACAGATGGTAGTTGTATGGCCAAGGAATATCGCTACCATCAGTATTCCACCCACTATTGCAGTTTGGGTCAGGGTTAGCACAATTACGAACCCACCTATAATAAGGAGAAGAACGATCTGGGGTATAACATATTCGCCAAAACTTTTCATTATCAGTTACATAAGTTCCCCAGAAGTTCCAACGTGTATACCAAGTCACGTAAATAGGTGAGAGTGTGGATCCATGCTCATAGTAGAAACGACAATCATATTTATTACTCAAAGAGTGATCCCACTCACAACGTATAAAATTTACACTGTTAGATTTAGAACTACTATTTGAAACAAATGGTTCAGTTTTACTTGAATCTGCTATTATATGATTCCATGCTATTGAACCAGGGCCTGCGCCAATGGTTTCTCCAATTGTATGCGTATCTCCTTCAAAATCATCCCATTTATGAATAGTTGGTCCAATTGCTCCAAACTCAGAACCAGAAATACTAACACTTTCTCCATCAACAACACTTCCAGCTACAGAACTTACAGAAGGCTGTGCCAAAACACCCTCCACTACAACAACTAACAAAAAAATTATAACAACCAACATTAAAATATTCTTTTTCATCTCAATCTCTCTTTAATTATTATACAAAAAAGTATTATTTAAAAGTTACTTTTATTCATCAATTCATCTCCTTCTTTTCAATAATCTCTTAATGATAAAAAACCAGATTAGATTTACTATAATTAAAAGAATAATTGATATAATTAAAATATTAGTTAGATTTAATGTTCCTTTTCCCTTGACAACAACATGCCCTGTCAGTCCGATAATTTCAATATTATTGTCAGTTATTTTCATTTGAATGTTTCTTTCTTTTGAACTTTCTTCATATTTCAAGAAAAGTTTACCATCATAAGTTCCTTCATGCACTCCTGCAGTATCCCAATAACAAACCATTTCAGTTTTGCTCAATGCCTTTATCTTATAAGTAGGTGACTTAAAATCTGCCATAACTTCTCCTTTATCATTATAAACAATTAAATTCAAATAAGCATTCTCCAAATCATTGGACCACTTATTTTCTACAAGTGCATTAAATTTTGCTATTCCCCCTAATTCAAAATCTTTAACTACAATTTCTTTAATCTCCAGAAGCATCTCGCCAACATTAAATTCTTTTTCAACTTTAGTAACTTCATTATCATAAACTACTGTAGCAACCACAAGATATTTTCCGGGATTTACATCGGGCTGCCATTCAGCGACGAGTTCTTTTCTTTCCAAACTGTTCAAAGATTTTACATCTGATTCTATAGTTGCAACCTTTTCATTTAATTTTGTGTAGATGTCAATAACAGCCTTGGCATCAACAATATCCAGCTTACCCCTGTTAACAACTGGAATTAAGAAAACAATTTTTCCATCTTCTCCAGATTCTACAACATTTAATTCTGCTTCCAAATACTTGTTAGGATAAGGAACATAAACATGCAATTGTGTGGCAACAGCAACAGTAGCACCAACAAGAGCTCCTTTTTCTTTAATGTCCTTCGGCATTTCCAATGCGACGATTTCTGTTTCATGCAAACCAGGCTCGCTTAATTTCTGAGGCAAATCAACAGTATAAGTAAATGACTTTGAACTATCCGACGCTGAGAACTCTGCATAAGCCTGATTCAATGTTATGCTTTCACTTAAATCACCACTTACAGTAAAAACAACAGACATGTCCTTGTTTTCTGAATTAAGAATTGAAAAAGAAACTTCCTTGTGCAAGCCAGGCTCAAAGTTAATTGTTGTTCTACCTGGAGTTATCCCAATAGAGGAAACATTTTGCAGAGTTAGAACTATTAATAGAATTGCTAAGATAAATAAAATATTTCTGTTCATACTTGCCTCCCTTCATAACTTGAATTATCTTTTTCAACTTCTTCTGACTTGCCAACGTCAATTGTCATGCTGGTTGTGAATCCCTCTTTCTCTTTTGTAACATTCAGCTCAACATTGCCTGAATTTTGCAGTTCATAATTTTCTTCTCTTTCTTTTAGATTTAAACCAACGTGAGATTCAATTGTAAAACTCTTGACTTCGCTCTCCCTAAATTTGCTTCTAACTTTCCAATAATAAACTCCAGGAGGAAGAGTAACATCATCTCCTTCTTTCAAAATAATAGGAGTTGTAAAATTTTCATCAATGGAAATTACAACCACCTCGCTGTTTTCAATTTCAAAAACAAAATCAGGCTCTATAATAGTCATTCCACTTAAAGGATAAATCTGAGCAGGAGCTGTTGAAAAAAACAAAAATATCAAAATTCCAAATACAAAGATTCCTTCAGCTATAATTATTTTCTTTTCTAAACTTGTTTTTTTATTCTCTCTTTTTTTTAACATCTTTATAATTTCTTAAACATTTCATCAGTGTTTCTTTTCTTAAAATAAAATAAGGAAACTTTTTTCTTAATTCTGAAGAGTATCCTAAAGCAACCATTGATGTTAATATCTCTTTTCCCCTTTCTTTTATTAAATTTAATGCAGGAACAAAATCAGCATCTCCAGAAATTAAAACACAAACATCAAATTTATTTTCAATTATTAATTTTCTCATAATATCAACTGCAATCCAAACATCAATTCCTTTTTCTTTTTTCTTTATATCAGCTAAATCTAAAAAAACAGATTCAACCAATGGTTTACAGACTTCACATAAATCCAAAGAATAAATAGGAAGCCCAGCATTCCTCCCGAAGAAGTCATACTGGGGACTTAAATTAATATTAAGAATCTCTTTGAATATATAAAACTTTCGGGCTATTTTATTATAATATGTACAATAATCAAATTCTTTTCTTTTCAACACTTTTTTATTTTTTATTTTTTTATTTTCCATATTATTCTCCTAAACTTGCTGTAAAGTAAACTGTTGATTCTTTGTCTCCATGCCCTTCTTCAGGAGGAACAGTAACATTTAAATCAATTTCAGCAATATCAACATTATCAGTCCAATTGAAACTCACAATTGCTGTTTGGGGCGTGGCATTAGGCATTTGCTGCCAAGAAGTTTGACTTTGTTCCGAGTCAAAACTTCCTTCTTCTCCTGACTTGTTATCAATTTTATATTTGAAATAATCTGTAGGATTTAAAATACTATTCCACAAATTTGTTGCATTTATAGTTACATTTAACATACAGTTGCCGTCGTTTTGCAATAAGAATGGCAAAGGACTGTCGTCTGTTGTGTCATTAGTTGCATCCATAGCTAATAAGCCAAAACTAATTGTGTCATTTGGTAAGCTTATTGTTATCTCTGAATTAACTTCTATTTTCCGAGAAGTTGTCCATGCTCCAGAACCCTCATCATCTTTTGCCCGAACAGTCCAGTTATAATAATCATTATTATCTTTCAAATATTGTAAATAATCTGTTATAACCTGAGAAAGTCCTTCTATATCTTCAATTAATCTATTGTCATCTGAGCATGAAGGATAACATGTTAAATTCAAATCATAAGTCAAGCTGTCGCCATCTGCATCATAGCCAGCATTCCAGCTGAACTCAGGTGTTCTGTTTGTTGTTACATTAAAATCTGCTGGCAAGTTAAGAGTTACTGTCGGCAAAGTGTTTAATATTGTCAAGTTGCTTGAATTTGCCCAGCTTGAATAATCTGTTCCGTCGTGTAATCTTAAACTACAGCTCCAGTTATCAGATTTAGAAGTGTTTCCAGAACCAAGGAGAGCACCAAAGGTGCTTGCATTTGAATAAGAATTATTATAATCAATTGTCAAATTCAATGCGTAATTCTTATACCATCTTACTGTCACATTCATGTCATTTCCATCAGCATCTGAGATTAATGCTGAACAATTCAAGTCAGTATTTGTTTTGTTTGTTCCATCAACTGAAACCAGCGAAGGTGTTGGTGTTGTTGGTGCTGTGTTTGCCACTTCACCAACAGTATACCAAAAACCAAAAAATGCTTTATACAATGCAGAAGTAACATTGCCTGTTATGCTACCCAAAGTAAAATCTGTCTTATAATTAGCAGAAGATGTATTAGTACCTCCATCTGAAATAACAAATGAGGTAATATTATAATTTGAACTATTTATCTGGGCAGAGACTATTGATATAAAAACTCCTAATAATAAAATGATTATAAACAAATATTTATCCCCCTTTTCCATAGATAAATTAAAGAGAACTTCTTTATAAAATTTGTGAGGATATCAAATCCACTTCATAATTTAATATATTACACTCGTTCATAACTTCACTCGTCTATAATAACTATTAATAAGAACATCAATAATTTTGTTTAATTAATCTTTTATCTCAAAGAGCATATGTGAGGAGCAAATGTTACACTAAGGAGTTTACTTTACAAGGATTACCCCTGCAAACACTCAACAGAAATTACATTAATTGTCTGATTATTATAAAATATTGGAACTTGCTGGCATGATTGTACTTGTTGAAACAATTGCGTTATTGCCTGCTCATAACCAAACTGTGCTCCTGTCTGAAAAGTTGAAAAATCTTTTTGCTGTCTCCATATATTATATTGGTTGTAACCAATATATCCTAAAGCTAAAACTAATAAAACAACTAAAACCAATATAAGAATATTTATTTTTCGTTTAGTCATTTTTACCTCTCTTTATTTTATAATAAACTTAAGTTTAAATAATTATCCCAACCTTATTTGATCTCTTGGAATTCTCTTTCTCTTTTTTAACTTGTAAACAACATGCAAGGGAAAAAATTCATAATAGTTTTTGTCGTCGAACCATGCACATTTGAAATGATAAAGTCTAAGACCTGTTAGTCTGCTCAATGCCAAAGCATACAAAGTTAATTGCTCTATTGGTTTTGATTTTGACGCAGATGGCTTGAAATCCATTATATGAACTGAGCCATTTCTTATTTGAATTATGTCAATATGTCCTGTAATATATTCTTCATCATTTAAAACAATTGGGATGTCAAAGTTTAATTCATGCTTGTAATGTTTTAAATCGTCGCTGTTTATTAAAACAGGGACTTCTGTTGCAATTGTTACAGTATCATTTGAAAGCATAAAGTCCTGAAGAACTTCGTGCCTCATTTTATTGTTAGCAACTGCCTGCATAATAAAGTTTGCTATTTTTACTGCAGTATTATTTTTTGGAGTGATTTTAACTTCATTAAGATTAAAGATATTTTTGAATTCAGAAGACCTTTTTGTTGTGTTTTGAAAAATCTGATGAGGACATTCTGCAACTGCCAACTCAAGAAATTCTTTTAAAGGTTTAAATTTATAATGTTTAAATTCTTCATTTAAAATAAAATCTAATTTTGCCCTGTGATATTTAAAGTTATAGATTTGTTGGTGAATTAATTTTGATTCTTCTATTAATTCTCTTTTAGAATATTTTTTAGATGCAAATTCCCTCATTCTAATAAAAGGAGAATATTTTTGATATTCATTAATCCACGAAGAAATTGTCCTAGAAGTTATTGCTATTCCATATTTATCTTTGATGATATTTGATATCTCTTCAAAAGAATTTAACCGATTATGGAAAGTTAGTGAATCAATAATAACTCGTAATGGATAAGTTTTATTTTTAGTAATTTGGGAAGTAAAAGTCTTATCACAATTCTTGCAGTAATATAATTGCACTCTTTCGTATTTCTTTTTTCTCTTGCCCCTTTTTACAACTTTAGCTTGGCAATAAGGACAATGGGTTAATTTTTTATAATTATCTTCAGTATCTTTTGTAGGTTCCTCTATTATCTTTTTCTGAACTGAATTTTCTTGCTTCATTAGTAAAAACTCTATCCCATGCTTTTCTTAGATTAAGAACTTTTCTTTTTTGAGTTTGGTATCTTGTTAAAAGTTTGTCAAGAACTTCTTTGAATTCTCTGCTTTCAGAGAATTTCTCTCTTAATAAATCTATTCTGGTTATTATATTTGTAATTAATGTAATTGCTTCTGTGATTTTTTTGTGTGCCAATTCTTTTGAATCAAATCTGTCTCCATATGCTTCTGCTATAAGTTTTGGAATATTCTCTGCAATTAATTTTATTTCTTTAATGTCTTCTTGTGATTTTATGAACTTCAAGTTAGTAATTTCATCTGACAACTGAATTGTCTTTTGATAAACTTCTAAGTCCCTAAAAGTTTTTATTGGGCTTTTCACACGATATCTGTTGTATTCCATTTTATTTATTCTTTTCAAAGATTTTAATAATTTCTTCTTTTAATACAGGAAGGTCTTTTTTAATCACATTCCATACTGTTACTAAATCAATTCCAAAATAATGATGGATTATTTTATCTCTCATTCCTGCTATCTTATTCCAAGGAATTTCTTTATACTTACTTGTAAAGTCTTTTGGTAAATTCTTCACAGCTTCGCCAATTATCTCTAATTGCCTAATAACTGCACTTTGTTTTTCATTATTGCTCATAAATTTTTCCTTAGAAACATTTTTAGTAAAAGATTCTATCTCATTAATACTATCCCTTATATGTTTAATAAAAACCAATGGGTCTTTTTTAATTTGCTCACTCATATTATTCTAATCTCCTCATTTAAAATTCTATCTTTTAAATAAGGACTAATTCCTCCATATGTCAGCAAATCAACCCTTACTTTAAGGATTTTTTTAAGTTCTATTTCTAAACCAACCAAATCTAATAAACTTCCATTAAACTCTATCAAAATATCAATATCACTATTTTGTTTTTCTTCCCCTCTTGCATATGAACCAAAAATCCCAGCTCTCACTACCTTATTCTTTTTTAAAATTTTAATTATTTTTGGCTTTAATTTTTTCAACGCACTATTTTTTGATTTCATAATTAAACTAAGAAACTCCTATTTAAATAAATTCTCATCTGGCTTCTTACTCTGTATCTGTTGTATTATAGTTCATTTTGCTTTATTTTTCATCTCACGAGTTTGGTCGGGAAAAAGCAACGAATTTTTCCGAATCTCAGGGGTCACTGAAAAATTCGTGATATGTTTTACTTACCCCAATTTAATTATAACACTGCCACCATTACTTGTAATAGTCATATTAGTGCTTCCAGTAGTATTTATAATAGGAGAATCACTAATTCCTCCCGTAGGATGAAATGATAATCCCTGAGTTAAGTTTGAAACTTCTAATTTAGTAGAAGGGTTTGTAGTGCCGATGCCGACGTTGCCGTTACTTCTATCAATGGTCAAAACTTCTATTTCAGTCCCCTGATTTCGTGAAATATGGAATTTGTTAGTCCCACCATCTTGATATAAACGGAAATAAGATACCCCTGTGGCTGGGTCAAAATCTGTGTCTTCAGAAAGATAGATTGAAGCCGTATCAGCATCAACTACTACCGAATCACTTACACCAGCTATATGCAAATTGTCGTTTGGCCCCGTCGTCCCGATGCCGACGTTGCCGCCGTTAAAATAAGTAACCCCAGAACCAC